>NZ_JAUBOV010000016.1:0-72496 GCF_036700405.1 Microcoleus sp. T3_D1 | reverse complement strand
GTTCAGGAGAATGGTGCAAAAACTCTTTGTGGAACAGGCATCTTGCCTGTTCAGGAGAAGGCGGGAATATGGGAGTTACAACCCGCAAAAATACCAAAAATAAGGTTTCTTACCCTATAGCAACCGCCAACACTATTAAGAAGTTATTAATCAGTGAAACCCTTCTTCCTTCTTCCTTCTTCCTTCTGCTATAGCTTTGACTTTAATTATGATGATGAAATATCGCAGATTCGGTCGCACAGAATTATCCATGCCCGTCTTTTCCTGCGGTGGCATGAGATATCAGTACAAATGGCAAGACGTGCCAGCCAAGGAAATCCCCCCAGACAATCAACAAAATCTAGAAGCGACGATTCGCTACTCGGTTGAATGCGGCATCAATCACATAGAAACTGCTCGCGGTTACGGCAGTTCCGAAATGCAATTGGGATGGATTTTTCCTAATTTTCCCCGCGAAAAGTTGATAGTGCAAACGAAAGTGAGTCCTAAACCGAACTCCCAAGAGTTCCGCGAAGACTTTGAAAAATCCTTAGCTTATTTGCAACTGGAATACGTCGATTTACTGTCGCTACATGGCATTAATACATGGGAATTGCTAGAGGATTCTATCCGTCCGGGCGGCTGTATGGATGTGGCGAGAAAGTTGCAAGCAGAAGGCAAGGTTAAGTTTATTGGTTTCTCAACTCACGGCCCTACGGATGTGATTGTCAAAACAATTGAAACTAATCAATTTGATTATCTTAACTTGCACTGGTACTACATCAATCAAATTAATTGGCCCGCTATAGAAGCTGCTAAACGTCACGATATGGGCGTTTTTATTATCAGTCCTTCCGACAAAGGCGGTCAACTTTACAGCCCGCCGCCAAAATTGGTAGACTTGTGCTATCCGTTGAGTCCGATGGTGTTTAATGATTTGTTTTGTTTGTCCTATCCGCAAGTACACACTTTAAGTTTAGGGGCCGCCAAACCTGAAGATTTTAACGAGCATCTGAAAGCTGTAGAATTGTTAGATAGAGCCGATGAAATTTTGCCTCCGATATTAGAAAAATTAGAAAAAGCAGCCATTGATAAATTAGGAGAAGATTGGTTTAAGACTTGGCACGTCGGTTTACCAACTATCGAAAATACTCCCGGAGGTATTAATATTTATGTGATTCTGTGGCTGTGGAATTTGGCGCAGGCTTACGATACGATCGACTATTGCAAGATGCGCTACAACCTTTTAGGTAATGCGGGCCACTGGTTCCCCGGCCAAAAAGCCGTAGCTTGCGGGGCGGAACGCCATCGCCTCGATGAATTAGACTTGCGCCGCTGTCTAGCCCACAGTCCCCACGCTGCTAAAATTCCCGGTATTCTGCAAGCAGCCGATCGGCTTTTTGGAGGCGAAGCCATCCAGCGTTTGTCCCAAGAATAATCGCAAAAAAACCCGGTTTCGAGACAGAAACCGGGTTGGTGAACCGGAGCACGTGAGTTAGTTACGCGCATACAATTAGCGTAGACTTGAGAAACTCTCACAACCATCGCCCATCCGTCTCATCCATTCGGGCGATAGAACTTTTTTTCTCAACTCACTCCCATTTTGCTTTAATCTGAGATAAAACAGTTAATAATTCACTTAGGTACTTTTTATGACTCTCAAACGCCGAGATTTCTTGTATTTGGTAACTGCAACCGTCGGAGCCATTACCGCAGGTGCTTGCCAAGCGTCAGGAAATAATGTATCTCAAGCAAGTCCAATTGCAGAAAGCCCAAAAATAGCCCAAACTCCGGGGCCTTTTACACTGCCACCTCTGCCCTACGAATACAATGCTTTAGAACCGCACATCGATGCGCGGACAATGCAATTTCACCACGACAAACACCATGCCGCCTACGTTAAAAACCTCAACGATGCTGTCAGTAAATACCCGCAACTCAAAAATATCACTGCGGAAAATATGCTGCGAGATTTGAGTAAAGTGCCGCAAGATATTCGCACAACCGTGCGTAACAATGGCGGCGGACACCTAAATCACAGTATGTTTTGGGAAATCATGAGTCCCAAAGGTGGCGGCGAACCGACAGGGGCAATTGCAACAGCAATCCAGCAAACTTTCGGCAGTGTTGACGATTTTAAAACAAAATTTAACGAGGCCGGCGCCAAGCGTTTTGGCAGCGGTTGGGTGTGGCTAGTCCGCAATAAAGCTGGCAAACTTGAGATTACAACTACTGCCAATCAAGACACTCCTTTCATGGAGGGCAACTATCCAATTATGGGTAACGATGTTTGGGAACACGCTTATTATCTCAAATACCAAAATTTGCGCGCCGACTACTTAAAAGCTTGGTGGAATGTTGTTAATTGGGCAGAAATTAACAAGCGCTACGAAAAGGCGATCGGGTAGTTTTCAATTAGATGAAATACAGGACACGGCCGATGAAATACAGGACACGGCAGTGCCGTGTCCCTACTAGCGCACGGGTCGCTCGAACTGCTGTACAACTTTCCGCAAGTAAACGCAGTGCCGTGCCCCCTGACTCGTCGGCGTTGTAAATGCTTCGACTGACTCAACTGTGCCGCCCAAATGCTCGATCGCCCTTTGCAACTCCGTTTCTTCCTCCACCGTCCAATTCCCACGGTAAAGTACAGCCAAACCGCCATTTTTTAGCAGAGGCAGCGCGCATTTAGCGCAGAGAGGAGCGGCTCCCACTGCTCGGAGAACGGCTAAATCATAAGCTTGTTTGTGTTGTGGCGCTCTGGCCATTTCATCGGATCGACCCAACAAAGTTGCAGCATTTTCTATCCCTAAAGACGGCACAACTGTTTCCAAAAAATTAATTTTTTTGCGGGTAGAATCGAGCAAAGTAACTGATAGTTGTGGCAGGGCGATCGCGATCGGCAGACCCGGAAAACCCCCACCAGTCCCGATATCGATCGCTTTCTGTACCGACTCCGCGGCAAATTCGGGATTTTCCGCCGAATTGTGATTAGCTGGCAGCAGTTTCGCAATTCCCCGCAGAGAATCCCACAAATGTTTTTCCCAAAACTCCATCGGCTCAGTAATTCGAGTTAAATTCAAGGAGCGATTGCCCTCGACAATTAACTCGTAAAGCCGCTGAAATTGTTGTTGCTGCGACTCATCCGGCTGCCAATTCAGCGTTTTTTGCCACAACTCGTTCATCTGGGGCAACACAGGCATTGTAATCTGATTCATCTTCTCTTCCCACTCTTTTGTAAGCTCTGCAAATTCTCTGCACTTAAAAATGCTTCATAATGCGATTGACCCGCCCGCACTAACTAATGACTACTGACTACTGACTAATCACTAATAACTAATGACTACTCACTAATGACTAATGACTAATGACTAATGACTAATCACTAATGACTAATGACTAACAAAACTCGTTTCCTTAGCTTCTAACTTAGCCCGATCGACCTCTTGCAAATCCCCGTGGTTTAGAGTCCAAAATCGGTCAGCAACGCTCAACAAATCGCTAGCATCGTGAGTAACAATCAACAAAGTCCAGTGACTTTTCAACTTACTCAACAAGCTTACCAACTGCCGACGCATCGACCAATCCAAACCCGCCGTCGGTTCGTCCAAAAGTAGCAAATGCGGCTGCCGAATTAGCTGCACTGCCAGGGCAACCCTGCGCTGTTGGCCCCCGCTCAAAGCGTGGGGGGAAGCGCGCAGCGGCAAATGTCCGAGTCCCACTTCTGCCATTGCTGAGTTAATTTGTTCTTGTCCCAATTCAGGATGCCCCAACCGCAATTCTTCTAAAATTGTGCCACCGCAAAAATGCCTTTCTGGAAACTGAAACACTAACCCTCCTAACTGTTGCAAGTGTTCCGGTGTTAATTCTTGTTCCCGCCAACGGATGTCGCCGCTAGTTTTTTCGGCTAAACCTGCTAATATTTCTAATAGCGTACTTTTGCCTGAACCGCTGCGACCCACAATCAGCCCCATTTGCTGCGAGGGCAGTTCTAAGTTAATATTTTTCAGAATAGGATTCGGACAGGCGGTAGGATGATATACTAAGTTTTTTAGATAAAGCATTAACGGCAGTTGTTAGTTGGCAGTTGGCAGTTGGCAGTTAACAGTTAACAGTTAACAGTTAACAGTTAACAGTTAACAATCAGAAAAATAGTTATTGTGGGAGCGGGGAACTTCGGGTTGTGCTATTGATAGTTAAGGCGGTTTTTGGCTGGGGTCGATCGCACACAATTATTTTACATAAATCTTAACAAAAATTTTCTTTTTTTTCAGGAGTGGCGTTTGATTTTTCTGTTTTTTCATGGTAGATTTTAATAATGGAAATCTGTGCATCGTTATATTACAAGTCACACTCCCATTATTAAAATATACATCAACAACCACAAAAAATCAAGCAAATTTAACTCTTTTTTTGACCGCGGCCCGAAAGTCTGAAAATTTAACTCTCTTGTTTCTAGTTTACAGTATATTACATTGAGAGAATTGACGATGACGAAAACCCCTTTAGCATCGGTGGGCAAGCAAATGTTAAGTTCTAAACAGACAGTGCGGGCGATCGCCAGTGCAGGAGCGATCGTCCTCAGCATCTGCATTAACTCAGCAGTAGCGGGCGATCCCTTTCGCAGCAGCAACCCGCAGGCGATCGGGCCCAACACCGAAACCGCTTTCAAAACAATGTTTCAGCAAGGAAACTACAAACAAGCAAAAACTCAAGTTCAACAAGCACTATCAGCCGAACCAAACGAGCCGCTAGCCTATGCAATGGCAGCCTCCCTATCCTACATCGAAAAAGACTTCAACTCGATGAATTCCTACGCGCAAAAAACCCGCGAAGTCGGCGAAAACTTGACTAAAACTAATCCATTGCGCGGCAATATTTACACAGCAGCAGGTCACTTTCTAGAAGGGGCGAACATTATAGCCAAAGAAGGAACAGCCAAAGGCGCGCCCCAAGCTTTGAGTAAATTGCGAGTAGTATTTCAATACCTAGAGGCCGCCGACAAAATAGCGCCCAACGACCCAGAACTAAACCTGATCAAAGGCTACATGGACTTAATGCTAGCCACAAACCTGCCCTTTTCCAACCCCAACGAAGCAATTCAAAGACTCGAACAAAAAGCCTCTCCCCGCTACTTAGCTTATCGCGGCATGGCAGTAGGCTATCGAGACTTGAAAAAGTACGATCGCGCTTTAGAGTTTGCCAACAAATCCCTAGCAGAAACGCCCAACAATCCAGAAGTTCTCTATCTAAAAGCACAAATTTTGTTCTCCCAATCCCAGGGAAAAGACAGCAACAAAACCTTACTTGAGGAAGCCCGAAAAAACTTCGACGCCGCCTTAGCAAAACCCGACCAACTGCCGCGCAGTTTAGTAGCCGAAATCTTCTTTCAGCAGTGCAGAACCCGCAACCGTCTCGACAGCAAATCTCGCGACTGCGACCCGATGCGCGATAAAATTAGAGATGCAGATGGAGTCTGGGGGCCGGCGGCCTTACCACCACTTTAAAAAGAGTCAGAGGGAAAGTCAGAAGTCAGGAGTCAGGAGGAAATTTTCCCTGTCTCCCTCTCTCCCAATTTTCCTCTCTCCTGCAATCCAATTCCTGCAATTCCATTCCCTTTCTTTGATAAAATTGATGCAAGTAGAGTTTCGCGAGTTTAACCCCTTTGACCTCTGGATTTGGCTGAAGTTCAGCAACGTGCCTTCAAACGGTGAAAAACAGTATGTTGAAGAAGTGTTTGACTCTTGGTTTTTCTTGGGAAAACTGGGAGGATTTAATGCGGAAAATTTGCAAGTTCAAGATGAAGGCTTAGACATCAGTGATATGAATTACGATGTTAATCTAGCCGACCAAAGCATGATGGCTTTGATGCACAATATGGGAGAAATGGAGTATCAAGGTTCTTGGGCTCGCTGCTGGTTTGATTTGGGTACTAGCGATGCAATTGGCCTCGATGTTTTGATTAATGTTTTCCAGCAACTCAGCAAAGAATTCGTAACGATTGAAAAACTAATTATCGGCGGGGAAAATATAGACTGGCCAATTGAAAATAGGAGGAGCAGAGAGGGTTTTGCCGCCGATAATTAAACGTGGGCACGACACGGATGACACGGATACACGGATAATATAGTCCTGGACGCACGGGTAATCAGAAACCGGGTTTTTTTCCTTGAATACTTTGTTACAACGCTTGAAGGGCAAAAAACCCGGTTTCTTTGGTTTTGATGCGTAATGACTAATGACTGATGACTGATGGCTATATTATGCAAGGTAAAATTCGCGTAATTGTTTTAGGATTAATTCGATCGGGCGATCGCATCTTCGTGTCAGAATGCGAAGATCCGGTCAAACAAGACACATTTTACCGCGCTTTGGGCGGCGGCGTAGAATTTGGAGAGCACAGCATCGACGCTTTGCAAAGAGAGTTTCAAGAAGAAATTGAAGCCGAGTTAACAAATATCAAATATTTGGCTTGTTTAGAAAACTTCTTTGTTTATAATGGCCAAGCCGGACACGAATTAATACAACTATACCAGTGCGATTTTGTTGATTCCAAATTTTATGAATTGGAGAGTCTGGATTTTGCAGACGGAGATGGGGAACATACTGCATTTTGGATACCGATCGATCGCTTTCGATCGGGCGAATTGCGCCTAGTTCCAGACAAATTTATCGACTACTGTGAAGGCTAATAATTCAACCCATACCAAAAAACAAATACCTGATATGGGAGAATTACACATAAAATATTTGCCGTCGGGGCGGGTTTCACCTGAAATATTGGCGATAACTAACAGGATGAATAAACCCGCCCCTTCCTTCCGCCCGCGCGTTACCTTGATCTACCGTACATTTGGCAGCTTATCCAACACGTCATAGAGAAGAGAGTTAATAAAACCGAGGGCGATCGCCCCAAGCATTGCACTCCAAATTCCCCAGCGCAAGCGAAATCCTTCGACTAGCCAAGCCGCCAATCCAAACATAGCAGCGTTGATAACAATCGCAAACAAGCTATAAGTTGGCAACGCAAATGGTTCAACATTTCCCACAAAAATAGGCCGCACCAAAGCATTCAGCAATCCAAAAACCGCAGCCGAAATCATCGCTTTTCCAAAACTGTCAATATCTACCCCGATGGGCAACTTGGAAATAATAAAAAAGCTCACAGAATTAACCAGCCAAGCAATTGCCACCGAAAAGATGTCGAGCTTCATTTGGCAATCTCCTCGAAAAAAAGCTAAACATTAAATCGGAACAACAGCACATCCCCCTCTTGTACAACATACTCTTTTCCTTCACTGCGAACTAAGCCTTTTTCCTTAGCCGCATTCATCGCGCCCGTAGCAACCAAATCTTCATAAGCTACAGTTTCGGCCCGGATGAAACCCCGTTCAAAATCCGAGTGAATCACCCCTGCAGCTTGCGGTGCTAACATTCCCGCGATAATCGTCCAAGCGCGAGTTTCCTTCGGGCCGCTAGTAAAATAAGTCCGCAAACCCAATAATTCGTAAGTAGCTCGAATCAGAGATTTCAAGCCACCTTCTTTTACCCCCAGAGATTCTAGGAAATCCGTTCGTTCTTCCTCAGATAACTCCACCAATTCTGACTCAACTTGCGCCGAAACAATGACAACCTTAGCATTTTCTGCTTCTGCTACTTCCCGCACTTGTTCGACATAGCTATTTCCTGTTGCTAAATCGTCATCAGATACGTTAGCAGCATAGATAATTGGTTTGTTGGTCAGTAATTCCAAACCTTTAACTAATTGAGCTTCTTCATCTGTGAAATTGTACTGCCGCGCCGGTTTCCCCGCATTCAAAACTGCGACCAATTTTTCGAGCACATCCACTTCTGCCTGAGCTTCCTTATTGTTGCGGGCTAGCTTGCGAGTGCGATCGAGCCTGCGTTCAATTTGAGCTAAGTCTGCTAAAATTAATTCGAGATTGATAATGTCAATATCTCGCTGGGGATCGACAGAACCCGCAACGTGAATAATATCGTCATTGTCAAAACAGCGGACAACGTGGACGATCGCATCTACAGCCCGAATGTGAGACAAAAACTGATTTCCCAGTCCTTCTCCCTGACTCGCCCCCTTCACCAAACCCGCAATATCCACAAACTCCATCCGCGTCGGCACAGTTTGCGCGGAATTGGAAATATTGCTCAGCACCTTCAACCGTTCGTCTGGCACTGCCACGATACCCGTATTTGGCTCGATCGTACAGAAAGGAAAATTAGCAGCAGTCGCCTTGGCATTAGCAACCAGAGCATTAAACAAAGTAGATTTGCCAACATTAGGCAGTCCGACAATTCCGGCAGTAAGCATAGCTATTTAGAAACATATCACTGTATCAAAATATCATAAGTATCAGCAATATATCGGACAGGACTTACGGACGCGGCGTGAGAAACCCAGTTTCTGTGCCAATATCTCCTAGCCAAACCCCAGATTTTTCGCAAAAACCGGGAATATGTGCGTAAGTCCTACATAATTTAAACAGGTTCAGGGATAGTCTGAGGAATAGGCTCCGGCACTGTCTGAGGAATTGGAGAGGGTACAGTTTCCGGCACCGGTTCGGGAATTGGCTGGGGAATTGGCGCAGGTACCGGTTCGGGTACGAAGCCGGGAATCGGTTCGGGTACGGGGCCCGGCACTGGTGGCGATGCGGGTATAGTCGGGAACCCCGGTTCGGTACTGGGAATCTGGGGGCCGGGAAACGGAGTAGGGTTGGGAAAAATCATGTTATTTTTTTGCTCGCTAATAGAGATGTTCCCAAAACATTTGGTCGCCACTTCTAGCTATATTTTTCTACAAAATTAACCGAGTTGTGGTATTGTTTTATATCATCATTTTAAACTCAAGATTCCAGCGATCACATCTATCTAAATAGCTATAATTAACTGTTACTTCCGCATAAATTTATGCCTTTAGCATTAAACTAAGTAGGTGGTTACAAATAAACATTAGATGGGGAGGGCGCGTGAGTACAGCAAGAAACTGCCTGAGAGTAAAGGTACTGGCCGGGCCCGTCCCTCTAAGATATTATTGTTTTTTCATACCGATCTACTTAGATATTAAATACAGCAATCAAGATTAATCGTGTCACCAGCAAACTCTCAAACAAAAACGCCTCTATTAGATGCCTTGCGCGATCGCACAAATCAGCCGCACGCCCCATTTTATGCCCCCGGACATAAACGCGGACAAGGAATATCTCAACCCCTAATTGACTTATTCGGTGCGGCAGTATTTCGATCGGATTTGCCCGAATTGCCGGAGTTAGACAATCTCTTTAACCCAGAAGGTGCAATTGCTGAAGCTCAAGACTTAGCCGCCGCAGCATTTGGAGCCCAATCAACTCGGTTTTTGGCTAACGGTTCGACTTGCGGAATAATCGCCGCCATTTTAGCGACTTGCGGCCCTGGAGATAAAATTATCCTACCTCGAAATATCCACTCATCGGCAATTTCAGGTTTAATTTTATCGGGTGCAATTCCAATTTTTGTCAATCCAGAGTACAACCCCGATTGGGATATTGCCAACAGCATCACCCCAGAAGCCACAGCAGCAGCCCTAGAACAACATCCCGACGCGAAAGCAGTAATGATAGTTTACCCAACCTATCACGGCGTCTGCGGGGATTTGCGGGCGATCGCCCAAATTACCCATCAATACAACATACCGTTATTAGTAGACGAAGCCCACGGCGCGCACTTTAACTTTCATCCAAACTTGCCCGAACCAGCACTATCAGCAGGGGCCGATTTAACAGTACAATCAATCCACAAAACCCTGGGTGCAATGACACAAGCATCGATGCTGCACGTCAAGGGATCTCGCATAGATATCCAAAAATTAAATAGAGCATTGCAGTTAGTACAATCTACCAGTCCGAGTTACATACTATTAGCATCCCTAGACGCAGCCCGCCAACAAATGGCACTCCACGGCGAACAGTTAATGACCAAAACTTTACTGCTAGCCGAAAAAGCGCGATCGCGCATCAGTCTAATTCCCGGCTTATCAGTTTTAGAACCGTTAAATACACCGGGTTTTGCAGCATTAGACCGAACCAGGCTAACAGTAAAAGTATCAGATTTAGGAATTACAGGATTTGCCGCCGATGAAATTCTGCACTCGGAACTCGGTGTCACGGCAGAACTTCCCATGCCCCAACATCTAACATTTATTATCAGCTTGGGAAATACTGAATCAGATATTGACAATTTAGTTAAAGCTTGTACTCTTTTAGAAGTCACATCTGACACAATTGTCAATAAGTCTTTTATGGGCGGGCAAGATGCCCAACCCCTACTCCCCACAAAAAAGTTGACTCTTTGTGGAACAGGCATCTTGCCTGTTATTAAAAGTGGAACAGGCATCTTGCCTGTTATTGAAAGTGGAACAGGCATCTTGCCTGTTATTGAAAATGCTGTAATATCTCAGTTAGAAACAATAACGAAGAAAGAAGACGAGATTCTCTCCCCCCCCCCATTTTCCCCTCCCCCACTGTCCCCCCGTGAGGCTTTCTTTTTTCCAGCCGAAACAGTACCCGCAGACAAAGCAGTCGATCGCCTGTGCGCCGAACTCATCTGTCCCTATCCCCCAGGAATACCAGTCCTGATGCCCGGTGAAATCATTACCCCAGCAGCCGTTGACTACCTGCAACAAATCCTGGCCGCCGGCGGAAAAATCACAGGTTGTAGCGATAGAAACCTCCAAACTCTCAAGGTTGTGCGACAGTAAATATTAAGGCTTGGGGGAAATTGGCAGAATTTCTACTAATTCTTCCACGAGTTCCAACTGCCGTCTTGCTTCACTCAAAAATCAAAAATCAAAAATATAACTATGCTTTGGCCCTACGTCACTCCTGGCATCCCGGATGACTTATTTGAACGTTTACCGGGAATTCCCATGAGTAAGCGAGAAGTCCGACTGCTGTTAATCTCCCACCTGCGGCTGCAAGCAGATTCAGTCGTGTGGGACATCGGTGCAGGTACTGGTACGATCGCCGTAGAAACAGGTTTGCTGTGTCCCAAAGGTCGGATTATCGCCGTCGAAAGGGACGAAGAAGTAGCAAGCTTGATTCGCAGAAATTGCGATCGATTCGAGCTCAACAACGTAGAAGTCATAGAAGGCAGTGCCCCGGAATGCCTGGAAAAGCTGCCCCAACCCCCCCACCGAGTCTGCATCGAAGGAGGTCGCCCCATTAAAGCGATTCTCCAAGAAGTGTGGCGGTACTTGCAACCCCACGGTAGAGTTGTCGCCACAGCATCGAATTTAGAGAATCTTTACGCCCTTTCCGAAGGTTTCGCCGAGTTGCAAGTCCGCAACATCGAAGTAGTCCAGTCCGCCGTCAACCGCTTGGAGACTCGCGGCCTGAGTCAAACCTTTGCCGCCGTCAATCCCATATTTATTCTCAGCGGCGAAAAGCTGGATTAGTCATCAGTCATTAAAATGACCTACTCGCACACCAAATCAAAGATGATGATGTGGATCCGGAGGCTGTATGACGTATGACTAAAGACTAAATGTAATTCTTACTCTTTTTTAAGTTCAATTAACCTTTAACCTTCATCAGAAAATTGGGTAGAAACCTCGTCCTTTTAGGACGGCTTTATATTACAATATAATTGGTCAACGACCCACCCGAGACGATGGATCAAACAGCCTATACGAGCGAAGTTCAGCCCGAGGTGCTGGCGGCGAAGCAAAATCGGTAGACCGGGAAAAGAGGATAGGGCAATGGTAAACATCCCTAGAATCAAAAACGAAGAAGAATTCCGTTTGGTATTCGACACGTAAAAACCGCAGGGCTTGCGGGGTTAGTCTGTGGAGCGAACATAAGACCAAATCTCTTTTAGGGTGGAGGCAGTTGCTTTGAAGCAGAAATTCAAATCGTGAGGTTTGGGAATCCCCGTCCGCGACGGTCGGGGTGGATGTCAAACTTAGAATAAGGGCGACCATAGCTGGATTGACCGCCTGAGTTGAGATTTTGGATTGCCGATTGGGAATGGGGGTTAGCTGTGCAAGGGAGAAACTCGTGCTCTTGAAAAATCCCAAATCCAAAATTCCCAATCCAAAACCCCAAATCGAATGATCCACCGCCGTCTGCAAGAGAAATTCATTTTATGCCTTGGTCTCGTATCCTGAGTGGAATAGTTGCGATCGCCCTTGCTTTGGGAATGATTATTATGGGCGGATGGTACTTCACCGTCGGCTTCGGGATCATCGTCTACCTAGGTCAATTGGAATATTTTCAATTAGCCAGGGCTAAAGGCATTGCACCCGCTGCCAAAACTACCTTAGCAGTCAGTCAAGGCCTGTTAATTACTGCTGCCCTAGCACCGCAACTCGTAGACGCCATGTTCCCCCTAGCGGGAACTTTAATTTGTTTCTACCTGTTATTCCAACCTAAATTATCGACGATCGCCGATATTGCCTCCTCAGTTTTAGGATTGTTCTACGGCGGTTATTTGCCCAGCTATTGGGTACGGCTGCGAGTCGGCCTCGACCCAGGCAATCTTGCTACAACCCAACTTTCGCAAGCAGTAGCAAGCAATTTGCCCGTTAACATTTCCTCGCCGCCGTCTTGGACAACTTCCAGCCACATATCTTTAGGATTGACTTCGCTGCTGCTGGCTTTCTTCTGCATCTGGGCCGCTGACATTGGGGCTTATTTTGTCGGCAAATTCTTCGGGCGCACTAGCCTATCCCACATCAGCCCCAAAAAAACCGTTGAAGGTGCCGTATTTGGAGTTTGCGGCAGCATCGCCGTGGCCGTCGCTGGGTCTGGGTATTTACACTGGCCGGGGTGGCCGTATACTGGGGCTGCTTTTGGTCTGTTGATTGGGGTTGCTAGCCTGTTGGGAGATTTAACTGAGTCGATGATGAAGCGAGACGCCGGCGTTAAGGATTCGGGACAGTTGATCCCCGGTCACGGCGGCATTCTCGATCGCACCGACAGTTATGTTTTTACCGCACCGTTAGTCTACTATTTTGTCACTTTACTGTTGCCCGCGATCGACTCTTTTTTAAGTGACCTCCTCCTACACTGAATCAAAAATTACAGTGTAGGCTTCCAAACCTCACGATTTGGCTTTCCTAGTTTTTCCCTTGCGGGATTTCGCCTCTGACGCCGACTGACTTTCATCAATCCCCGGCAGACCGACTGCATAGGCATTTTCTATTCCGCTGAGCCCCAGCGTACTAAGTTCTAGACCACGCAACCTAATGACTTCTGATGCTGCATGATCTCTATCTGCTTCGTATCCACACTCACTACATCGATGCACTCGTTCAGAAAGTTCTTTTTTACCCGTATGCGTTCCGCACTTGGGACAGGTTTGAGACGTTCCATTTGGATCGACCCGCAGGAAGTAGACTTGATGTTTCTTTGCTACCCACTCCAGCAGGTTGAGAAACTGACCAAAAGCGGCATCAAGGGTATGTTTTCTCAACATCCCTCTCGACATTGCTTTCAAGTTCAAGTCCTCAACAAACACCATCCCAATACCTTCTTTGGTACACAGATGATTAGCCAGCTTGAATTGCCAATCTTTCCGAACACTCGCGATGTGGTTGTGGAATCTGGCAACCTTAATTCGAGCTTTCTCACGGTTCTTAGAACCCTTTTTCGTTCTGGCATACTTACGTTGCAGCAATTCCAGCTTGCGGTACAAGGATGCCAGGAATCGGGGTCTAGCAATAAACTCTTTATCCGAGGTTGTCAAAAACTTGGACAATCCCAAGTCGATACCCAGCGCATCGACCTGCGGTTGAGCGTCAGGTATCGACACATCAGACTCAATTGTTACTACAACGAACCACCTATCAGCTTTCCTCAATATCCGTGCTTGCTTAACCACAAACCCCTCTGGGATAGGTCGATGCAAGTTGATAGGCATCTTCCCAAGTTTGGGCAAGCTTATCTGCCATCCCGTAATAGGATTGGTTTTGAATTGAGGAAACAGCATGGACTTGATTTGTCCAAACTTCTTGAAGCGAGGAAAGCCAAACCCCCGCGACTGAAAATAATTCCAAGCATCATGCAATCTACGAATAGTAGTTTGCAGAACTTGAGAAGGGGCTTCTCCCAACAATGGGAACTCTTTCTTCGCCTTGGGGAGTGCGTTCTGTTGTGCGTAATAGGTGGGAAATGTCTTGTCGGCTGGAAGGATATATTCTCGTTCCAGCGAACAATAATCCCAACTACACTTACGCGAATTCACCCAATCTTTGATTTCTCGCAAAGCGTAATTATAGACCTTGCGAGAAATTTCCAGCCAATGCAGCATGGTCTGCTCTTGGCTGGCGTCGGGATAAATTCGGTAGCAGTAGTTCATAATCAGTGTCATGAAGATAATTCTAACACGGAACAGACCGTCTATAGACCTTCACCTATTGCAGATTTTACGCCTGATTGACCGGATAAAATTTGCTTGGGTGAGTCCATGTATCCCAACGCCAAATCGGAGATTATGGCGTGGGACTTATAGCTCCCCCAAACCCCCTCAAACAGTTAATCGGTAATCGGTAATTGGGAATTGGGAATTGGGAATTGGGAATTGGGAATTGGGAATTGGGAATTGGGAATTGGGCAAACAGGCCAAACAGGGCATGGGGTATGTATTCCCAGGCTCTACCGAGGAACCAGGTTAAAGTCAACAGCAAACAGTCAACAGCCAACAGTCAACAGTCAACTAACTAAGGCAAAACTCTAATTCCTCCCCGACAAACAATCTCCCCCGGACTCAAAATCAACTCTTCTATCTCAACTTCCGGGCCAAAATCAATTTTAAAACCATTGAAATCAGTGCTCTTTAATTCTCCATCCATTTCGATTTCGGGTGATTCAAACATCAATTCGCGACCGCTGGCTATCCGCAAACCAGTCCGCAATACAAAAGGAATTTGCCTACCGCCAGCGCGCAAAATTGCAGCCGAAAGCGTCAACAAACCCGCCTCAATTGCAATCTGCGAATTTTGCAACTTCAGCGACTTTTCCCTATCTGTTAGTGGCAGCATCGTCCGCAAAAATTCGCTCAAAGCATCAGCCAGCAAAGGCGCTTTCAGCGACGCATTCAAATCCGCTTGGCTGAGCCTCAAAACGCCTGCCACGGGAACGGATTCCAGGAGGCGCAGGGGTTGGCCTTTGAGAGCTTGACCGAGGTTGATGCGAATGCCGCAGCCCTCTATGGCAACTTCTGTTAGGTGTAGTCCTTTATACACAGCACCGATCGCGGCAGCCGTGACTTTGGGGATCGCACCGCTGAAGATTTGTCGATCGCTCCCCTCAATTTTCACCTTCAACTCGTCCACCTGCTGAACTTGCGATCGCAGCCACAACTGCACCGCCGGAGACAGCACCGCGCTCGCGATCCGGCTGCCTTGACTCGGCGACGGTCTCCCCGGCTCAAGGCCGAGATTAACAGTCCCACCAGAGCCAGCAGCGCCATCTCTATTGTCAAATTGAAGAGAGTTTCGATCGACAGTCATAAACAATTTCAGAATATAAACCTTAATATTCAAGCACAGAAATTTAACTAGAGCTTGCACATCCAATCTCAAAAACCCGGTTTCTGCACAGATATATCGCCGTCAACCTCTGATTTTCCTGAGAAACCGGGTTGATGAACACAAGTCCGATTAACTCCAAAATCAAGCAGAAATCTGGCATCAGCCATGCCAGAAGCAGAAAAATTCTCAGCTTTGTCGCCTTGGGCTCTTTGGGTAGTTCACGAGTTGTGCGATCCCGATGAAAAATTCGCGATCGAGCGTATAAATTTAACCAGCAGTACGGGATTTATGGTAGTGTTGGTTTATGGTCGGGTCAGACCCACACCTCTCACACCAGCCGCAAACCAACGGTGCAAACCTGTGCCTGCCGCGAGTCTTTTCGTAGTTTTTGCACAGCATTCAGGGTAATGCCATCAGGACAATCTGCACCGGGCACAAGGACAATCTGTGCCAGGCTGGCCGTCCTGTAATAATTGGTCAGCATTATAATTTATTCCCAATCAGGAATTGAGCATTGCTAGTACGGTTAATCAATTAACCGTGTCGTGTTTCCTCCCCACCGCTGGTTCGTTGGGGATTTCCACACTCCCGTCATGTCTGATGAAAGGCTGCAAAAAATCCTCGCCCAGTGGGGCATTGCCTCTCGTCGTCTTGCAGAACAGATGATTGTAGCTGGACGAGTCCGAGTTAATGGCAATATTGTTCGGTTAGGAGAAAAAGCGAATCCCGATCGCGATCTCATCCAAGTCGATGGAGTCCCGGTGAAACCAACGGATCGACCCGCACAGGTCTATCTGTTGCTCAACAAACCTGCAGGCGTAGTTTCTACTTGCAGCGATCCAAGGGCCCGATCGAAAGTTCTTGACTTGCTGCCACCACAACTGCGATCCGGTCAAGGCATCCACCCCGTAGGACGCTTAGATGCAGATTCCACCGGCGCCCTCTTGCTCACCAATGATGGTAAGCTGACATTTTGTTTGACCCATCCGCGTCACTCGATCGCCAAAACTTATCAGGTTTGGGTGAGCGGCGATCCCCCGGAACCCATACTACAAACGTGGCGTCAGGGCATCATCTTGTCCGGCCGAAAAACTTTGCCCGCGAAAGTTAAAGTTATCGATCGCGCGCAAGACCAAACTCTGTTAGAAGTAATTCTATCAGAAGGCAGAAACCGACAGATTCGGCGAACAGCCGAGCTGTTGGGATATCCCGTGGTGCGCCTGCACCGCACAGCCATTGGCCCGATTCAATTGCAGCGGCCCGGTGCGCCAATATTGCCACCAGGCTGCTGCCGACCCCTAGAAGATGCGGAAATTATTTATTTATGGAATCTAGTCAACCTAACATCAATAAGCGTGCCAGTAAATTCCCCGGAGCACAGCATATGACAAAGAATTTATTGTTTTTATTCTTCAAAACAACTAAGCAGAAACTGCACTCCCAAGAGCCAGAAACAGCTCAGAAGAAGCTAGCGGAAATTGGAACTCAACTCCGTCAGTACCGCGAACAGCAGTCGATTTGTTTGGACAAAGTAGCCGTGGTAACAATGATTCGGCGGAATCTGCTACAAGCAATCGAGGACGGTCAACTCGACCAACTTCCCGAACCCGTCTACACTCAGGGTTTGATCAAGCGCTACGCTGAAGCAATGGGTTTGGACCCAAATCAGTTTGCCGAATTTTTCCCGATCGAACCGCCGCCCCGATCGAGAACCAAGCTATCCTGGCAAGATGGGCCTCAGTTGCGGCCGATGCACCTCTACCTCTTTTACACATTTCTAATTATCTGTTCGGTCAATGTCTTATCTCAGTTGATGAGCGGTTCTATTACCGCAAAAAACGGTGCGGGAGCCGAAGAACTAGCGCTTGGTCAGCAAGAACAAGCTCGCGCCGCTGCTGAGGCATCGAGAGCCTCACAAAATCAGAAACCCGATAGTTACGAGGCTGTCGAAGCAGTAAGAACCGGTCAAAATTCAAATAAATCTGGCAATAAACCAGTGATGGTTAACGTCACTTTTAAAGCAGAATCGTGGATGCAGGTTGAAGTCGATGGTAAAACAGAGTTTGAGGGAACTTTGCCGACCGGGACTGTTCGCACTTGGGGGGCTCAAAAGCAATTAGTAGTGGTAGCAGGTAACGCCGGCGGGGTAATGGTTGCTGTTAATAACGGACAAGCCGAACCACTCGGAGCCCCTGGAGTCGCCAAAGAAGTTGTGTTTAAAGCCAACGAACTCAATCCTTCAGCACCGCCCAAGAATGAAGGTTGAGTGTTAATTGGTAATGGTTAATGGGTAATAGGTAATAGGGGGCAGTCCACAGAGTTTAATTAGAATGTCCGTCTTGATTCACTCATTACCAATTACCAATTACCCATTAGATCAAATCCGGTTGCCTCGGAATAGTCAAATCCATCCAGTCACCAATCAAGAATCAGGGAGGGTGCAACCGGAATAGCTCTAACTCATCTGCGTTAATTTGTGTTGCATCTGCCCTCATCTGCGGTGAAAAAAATAGAATTTCTGAACCGCCCCGGACAAGGGATTGACGCAGATTCACGCCGATGAAGAGAATAGAGATAGGAATAATTCCGATGCTAACAGATTTGATATTACCCATTAACAATTAGCAATTACCGACTACCAACTACCCCTTACCGACAATCAATGTTTATTAGGAGCGCGCCCGGAGATGTAAGTCATAGTTTTGAGCCGATCGCGCACTTCCCAATTCAAAGCTTCAGGTCGATACCGCCAGCCCCAATTTCCCTCTGCTTTCCCCGGAAAATTCATCCGCGCGTCTGTAGCCAAACCCAACAAGTCTTGAAACGGCACAATTGCCAAATTAGCAACAGACATCCAACCCATGCGGATTAAAGACCAGTGAATTCCTTGGGGATCGATGCAGCCCAAATAACGATAAACGTCATCTCTTTCGTAGTGTTGCAGTTGATTGAACCATCCGACAGTCGTGTCGTTGTCGTGAGTGCCGGTGTAAACTACGCAGTTGCGATCGTAATTGAAAGGCAAAAAAGGCTCGCCCGGGCCTGAGTTAAAAGCAAACTGCAAAATCTTCATTCCCGGAAACTCGAACCGATCTCGCAAAGCTTCCACTTCTGGAGTAATTACCCCTAAATCCTCCGCGATAATTGGCAAGTTGCCAAACTTTTCATTAATTAGATCCAACAAAGCTGTTCCCGGCGCTTTAATCCACTCTCCGTACATAGCAGTTTCTTGCCCGCGCTTCACCGCCCAGTAAGCCTCAAATCCTCGAAAGTGGTCGATCCGAGTCACGTCTACATAAGCGAAAATCGCTTCAAAACGCTGCACCCACCACTCGAAATTAGTTGCTTGCAACTTCTCCCAATTGTATACGGGGTTGCCCCACAATTGACCTGTATTGCTGAAGTAATCAGGGGGAACTCCGGCCATTAAAGCTGCTTCTCCGGTGGCTTCATCCAAGCAAAATATTTCTGGATTAGACCATACATCCGCGCTATCGTGAGCTACATAAATCGGAATATCGCCAATAATTTTAATGTCCCGCATGTTAGCATAGCCTTTCAACTCGGTCCACTGGCGAAAAAACTCAAACTGGACGTATTTGTAGTAATAAATCTCAGCATTTAGCTGCTGGCGCCACTTCTCTAGCGACTCTGGCTCTCTACGGGCAATTTCTGGTTCCCAATTGTTCCAGCTAACACCGCCAAAGTGATCTTTTAGTGCCATAAATAAGGCGTAATCTTCCAGCCAATTCTCTTTGCTTTCGCAAAAACCTGAGAATTCTTTTTGCTGGAGCGGGGATGCTTTGGCTTTGAAGTTTTCGCAAGCTTTTTTTAGCAAAGGCACTTTCAGGGCGATCGCCCGCTCGAAGTCTACATAATCGAGCGGAAATTCTGGTAAATTAGCGAAGTCTTCATCGGCGAGCCATTGAGCGTCCCGCAGCATTTCTGGGTTGATCAGCAGCGGATTTCCCGCCATTGCTGAATAGCACGAATAAGGAGAATTTCCGTATCCTGTCGGGCCCAGCGGCAATACCTGCCAGTATTGCTGGTCGCTCTCAACTAAAAAGTCAATAAAGCGATATGCTTCTATTCCCAAGTCCCCAATGCCAAATCGACTGGGAAAGGATGTGGGGTGGACTAGCATGCCGCTCGATCGGGGAAAAAGCATAATCTATCTAAAGATATAGGAATTTAACATTGACAATTTGACCTATCTTCCCTACGAGTTAAACTTCGTAGTTTTTAGGGCGATTGTTAGGGCAAATACTTTTGTGATTGTCTCATATTTTCTGCGATAACGTGCTTACCAAATATTTTTATGGAACTCTACTCATAAATCCTGAGTAGAGTTCAAAAAATCAAAATCCGAACTTACACGATCGCCCTGCTTTCACAGCTAGGTTTTTTTACCCAGGCTCGTTTGCTGCAACAAAGTATTTTGCTTGAGCGTACCCGGTTTCTACCTAATCTTTCAATATAACTTTTCTGTTATTTTCGCCCTATCTGTCTGCAGTCGTAAATTGCCCGCCAAAAATCAGCCATCACTTAAGCAGAGCCCATGCACAAATCAGCCGACTGTTTTGTATCTCAAAAAACAGTCGGCTGCGGAATTACCTGAAAAGAGGCTGAGTTTAAGCTTGCTTGTTCAACATTTTCTGCACTTGTTTGAGAGCTATACTGCCGATGTTGTAAGCAGCCCAGCCGCCCGCCAACAATACGGGCATCAATACTATTAGTATGCGGAAGTCAAATTCCATGAGTTCTCCTCCTAAAGTTTTTTAACAAATTCTCATAATCTATTTGTATCTCATTTTGTCGCGATTCTCTTGACTCTTTAACCAAATATTCGGGCTACGCAGGAGGACATCGCTCCGCAGGAATGGAGAGCGAAAGCGAAACTCCTGGGCGGGCGATCGGCATTCGCTGCACCAATTATCCCACAATCTGTTTGGCAATCCCTTCCACAACCTTAGTTAGAGGGTCGTTAGGGAAGTGCAGCGCAAACACTCCCTTGCTGGCGAGCAGCATCATCTGGTCGCTGTGGGGCAGTACCCCTGCCACTGGGATGTTGTAAATACTCTCTACTTGTTGCTTCAAATCCTCGAAATCTAGGGATTCAGGGGCTTTATTGATCGTCATCAAAATCTTGGGAACTTCTAATTTGCGGGCTACATCTACCGTGACAGCCGTTCCCTGAAAATCTTGCTGATCCGGACGCAGAATCAGCAGCAGGATGTCGGAAATGGTGATGCTGAGGAGGGTTTCTTCGTTGAGCCCCGGGTGCGTGTCTATAAATAGGTAGTCTAAGTTCAAAACCTCGATCAGTTCTTGAAAGCCGTCGGTAAGCAGTCCCACATCGTAGCCTTCCCGCAAAACTCGCGCTATCTCCCCTGCTTTAATGCTCGAAGGAATCAGGTAGAGGGTGCCGTTACTGGCTAATTTTGGCAGTAGCGAACTCACATTGTAGGCCGTATCGGCGATCGGACAGCGGCCCCACAGGTAATCGTTCAGGCAGCGATCCATGTTGCTCTCGCTGAAACCGAACAGCACGTGAATCCCCGGTGATTGAATGTCTGTGTCCACAATGGCGACCCGATTTCCGCCGCGAGCGATAATAGATGCCAGGTTTGCTGTCGTGTTCGATTTGCCAGTTCCGCCCCGGTAAGAGTGGACAGAGATGATTTTGGACATGATCTGCGTATGAGCGTAAGAAACGGCGAGAATTAATTATGATGCAATTCTCGATGCAGTCGAGTTGCCTGTCATTCTTCCTTTGCCCCCAAATCCTCCTTGTCAGTTAAACTATCACTTTTTTCATCTTTTATCCTCTTTTCTGCGCCCCTGCGCTGCCGCATCTGTTTGGCTTTGGCTTGCAAATCGCTGAACTCGTCATCAGGTTTAGTTTCGGCTGAACTAGCAGCACCACCACGGGTATCGATCGGGACACCCGTTTGAGAGTCGCTTTCCGATTCAGTCACGGCGGCGCGCTGCTTCTGCTGTTTGGCTTTTTCCTGCAACTGAGCTAGGTAGTCGTCTGTCTGACTTTCGGCCTTGGGAAGCTCTGGGGTACTTGCAGTTATTTCTTGGGGTTCGGAAGGTGTTTTTTCAGAGGTTTCTTGTTTGCTAATCCTCAGTTTATCTTTCTTTTGCTGCAATTCTTTAAAGAAATCAGATTCTGTGATTTCTGCCACTTGCTGTTCTTTTTTGGCTTGGTCTATTTCGATTTTGAAGACTTGTTTTACTCGATCGCTAATTGCTTTCCCGTATCCGGCTTTATTAAATCTCTCTGCTGATACTATGCTACCGCCAGTTAAGATTAATGCTAAGGCTGGCGCTGCCACAGGCACCCACCCTCCCAACAGAAAAATCCCAAAGCTGAGCGCGCAGCACCCCGACAGCAGCGCTCCGAATGTCACTGTCAACTTCGCTGGGTGAGCCATCCGCGATGCCAAGGTTCCTCCCACAATTGACCATGCCGAAATCCACAAGATTTCTGCCCATTCCGGCCAAAACCAAAACATCGGTCTGTTGTCTAAAACTGTACTCAAAATTTGGCTGACTACTTGTGCGTGTGCCACGATACCAGGCATGAATTGGTTGCTTTGCTGTCGCCCACTGTAAGGAGTATAAAATAAATCTTTAACGGTTTCTGTGGTGTAACCGATGAGAACTATTTTATCTTTAACTAAATTTGGGTCAACTTTTCCTTCTAAAACATCGGTAATTCTGACTTGGTTTGCGACTTGCTGCCGGGAACGATAGTTAATTAATATTTGATATCCCCTGACATCGGCATTTTTGTATCCTCCGTCATTGCTTGCTAGTTGTTTTAATTGGGTGTTTCCCAGCCATAAAGATTGATCTGGTGCCAGTTTGGGATAGATTTTTTGCCCTTGCAGGTAGCGGAGTGCTAGCTGGATGTTGAAGGAAGCTAAAACTTGAGAATTGTCATTGCAAAGATGTTTTTGGGCCGAGGAGTTGCCCTCAATTTTCGGCGGTTTCATAAATAATAAAGCCCTGCGGAGTATGCCACCCGGATCGACTCCGAAATCTGCAAATCCCACCCGGTTTTGTGGCAGCCCCGGCGCAGGCGGAGAACCGGGATTGTCCGGGCTTCCGTCGGTGACTAAACATACCCCGATAATTCGATCGCTTTTTTGTAAAACTTTGGTTAATTCCTCGCGCCCCTCTCCTAAAGGTACGTCTCGCAGTACATCTAAACCGATGACTGCCGGCTGCATTTTGTCGAGTTTTTGTAAGATTTCAGCTATTGTGCGATCGGATATTGGCCACTGATTCAGTTTCTGAATGTCTGCTTCGGTAATCCCCACAACTAGCAAACGCGAGTCTGGCTGTTCATCGGGACGCCACCTCACCATTTGGTCGTAAGCGCTTAATTCTACTGATTCGAGTATTCCTAGCTGTCTGGCCCCCATCAAGGATAATGTTACTGCCGCGCTGGCAATTAATACAGACTTAGCCAATGCTAGTGATGGTTTATACCTTTGACTCAATTGAGTCGCTGCCGATCGAATTTTGTTAGATATTTTACTCATTATCCCCGCATAAAAGTTTGACTCGTTTCTGGAACAGCAGTTGTTTCACATTTCCCCCTGCTAGAGACTTCCTCCATCTTAGAACACTCGGAAAATCCGACCGCTTTGTTACAAAAATTTACAGTACGTGGCGAGCAACTGTATCCAATGATACTTGCGACCGAGGCAATCTGATTTTTCGGACGGAGAATCCACTTGCCGATCGAATTAATTAATGTTATTGATGATATGTAAAGGTTTAAATTGTGTATCTGCGCCCTCGACTAGCATCTCAAAAATATTTGTCGCCATCAGCGAATGCCTGTGTTTGCAATTATACTGAAAGGTACAACAAAATGAAACGTTTTCTACATCGGGCTACACTTGCTGTCGCCGTATCTGCGATCGCAGCTACCGTACCCACTTCACTTGCACCGATGCGCGCACAATCCCAGCCGCTTCTGCTGAGTCAAAATTTTGATTTCCAGCCTCCAGACGTAACAGCCCCCGCCAACAGACAAGGAGGGACACATCGTGGCAACAAGCTTTGCCCAGCGGGTTTATCTATTACTCCTTTAGTGCCTCCAACTAATATCGGTTTAACCCTAACAGATTCTCCCACAATTTTTGTCTATATTCCTAACACCGCGCCCGAAATAGAGTTTACTTTGCTCAACGAAAAGGAAGACAAAGTAGTCTACGAAAAAACCTTTAAACTTGACAAATCCGGGATTGTTGGAGTTAGTATTCCTGCTACAGTGGACAACAACAAATCCCTGGAAGTTGGCAAGCGATACGTATGGTCATTTTCGATGGTTTGCGACCCGGAAGACCGATCGGCAGATTTAGTTGTTAAAGGCTTCGTGCAGCGCATTGAACCGCAGGCAACTCTCAAGAGCGATTTGGCAAATCCCGACCCCATGACTAGGCTCAACGTTTATGCTCAAAATGGGATTTGGTACGAAACTCTCGCTACTTTAGCCCAAATGCGGCGCCAGACACCGGGGGATGTGAAGCTGACAGCCAAGTGGACGCAATTATTGCAGTCCCAAGGACTGGAATCTGTTGCAGCTCAACCACTGGTTGCGCCTCTTTAAATCTCGCTATTTCTTGAAGTTTGGTCGATCTGCCGATGGCGATGTGAAAATTGACCCATTTACTCGATCGCGCCCGGAGCTAAAACTCCGGGTTAACATTAGAAATGCGCTCTATAAATATTTTTACAAGTGGGTGGAAAAATGAAACGTTTTATACATTTTACTTCACTGGTGATGACTGTATTGGCGATCGCCGTTACTCTCCCCAGTTTGCTTACACCGATGCAGGCTGTACCTGCACCCATTCTCCTGAGTCAGAATGTTAATTTCAAACCTCCTGATGTCACAGCCCCCGACAACCGGCAAGGGGGGACGCATCGAGGCTGTAAGTTACGGGATGGCTTATTCATTACTCCCTTAGTACCTGAAAGCAATATTGGTTTAACGCTAACAGAGTCGCCAACATTTTTTGTATATGTTTCTCAACCGGCAGCTCAAGTAGAGTTTATTTTGCTAAACGCAGATGAATCCGAAGTAGTTTACGAAACTACTTTAAAAAATGACAAAGCCGGAATTGTTGGAGTTAGCCTTTCTCAGAAAGACAAGACAAAAAATATTGAGGTTGGTAAGCGATATGTGTGGTCGTTTGCACTAGCCTGCGCTCCTCTGGAGCGTTCTGGAGATTATATTGTTAAAGGATGGATGCAGCGAATTGAACCCCCGGCAAATCTCAAGAACGATTTGGCAAATCCCGACCCTATGGCTAAGGTGATTGCTTATGCTAAAAATGGGATTTGGTACGAGACTATTGCTACTCTAGCCGAAATGCGGCGCCTCGCACCCGATGATTCGCGGCTGACGACCGAGTGGACGCAATTGTTGAAGTCCCAAGGACTAGAATCGATTGCCGCTCAACCGCTAGTTCAGTCTTTTTAATACGCACTCTTCACCAATCATTGCTGAGTGTTTGCACAGTCAATTCTTCAATGCTTCAATCCAGTGACCGAAAGCAGCCAGGGTACAAGCCCCCGTCTTTATCCTGGTACAACCAAAAAATAGTATCCGATAACAAGCGGAGCATCTCAGTTTTGCATTTACAGTGCGAGCGTCCCCGCTCGCGTATTGTACAATACGCGAGCGGGACGCTCGCACTACAATAAAAAAAATGCTTTTTACAAAACTGAGATGCTCCCATAACAAGTCCCAGGATTCATCAGTGAGTTCGCTTTCTTCAATTCTCCAATTCTTCAATCCAAAATCTAAAATCTAAAATCTAAAATCGATTGATGGCTAATAACTTTCCGACAATTCTAGCTCTTGATTTTGACGGTGTGATTTGTGACGGACTAATCGAATATTTCCAAACCGCTTGGCGTACCTACTGTCAAATCTGGAAACCAGTCGAAACAGTGCCCGATCCAGATTTAGCTGTGAGTTTTTACCGAGTGCGGCCCGCCATCGAAACTGGTTGGGAAATGCCGCTGCTGATCCGCGCACTACTGACAGGAATTTCCCCAGAGCAAATTTTGCTAGAGTGGCCCACTATAGTACCGTATTTGTTGACCGAAAATAATTTGAAAGCGCAGTCTGTCGGCGCTATGTTAGACGGATTGCGCGATAATTGGATTGCTGAGGATTTAGCTGGGTGGCTGTCTTTGCACCGCTTTTATCCAGGGGTTGCCGAGCGCTTGCACTCGTTGCAGGAGAGTTCGGTGAAAGTCGCGATCGTCACTACAAAGGAAGGCCGTTTTGTGCGGGAACTTTTGCAGCTAGCAGGCGTACAAATGCCGCCGGAGTTGATTTTTGGTAAGGAATACAACAAGCCGAAACACCAAATTTTGCGGGAATTTTTGGCCGCGTCTGGCAAAGATTCGACTATTTGGTTTGTGGAAGATCGGTTAAAAACTTTGCTGTCGGTGAAGCAGCAGCCGGATTTATCTCAGGTGAGGTTATTTTTGGCTGATTGGGGTTACAATACTTTGCCAGAACGGGAATCTGTGGCTCAAAATCCACCAGTTCAATTGCTTTCTCTGTCCCAGTTTGCCGGAGATTTTGCCGATTGGCTGCCGATCGACTGTTGATGTTAGATTTGTTGACAGTTGTGATTTTTTTCGCTTTTCAGAGTTAAAAAAAATCACAAAATTTTACATCTTTTTTGTTGACTTTTGCGGCGCAGACATGGTATATTAATATAATGGGATGGTTGCAAAAATAATATTTTTGCAACCATCCCATTATAAGATAAATATAACAGAAATTCCTCAAAAAAGCAAGGATCTCGACAAAAAAAAAAAGGTTTTTTTTTCAGGTACTCTTGACCTCAAAAACCTGGTTTTTTTACTATTTCTGCGGGCGGGTACGAAGTATTTTAGTTTATCAAACCGCGTCTATGACAAAAAAACAAGCTTCGGAACCAAAAAATTGAAAAGTGTTTTGATAATTTCTCAGCTTGAAAGCTTTCTAATATTGAGACTTAAAACCCATGCTCGATTTAACTAAAGCAGCCAAGGCAATGCAGGGAATGAGCCAACATTTGAATGTGGAAGCGGCTGCCGCTCGCCAACGTTTGGAAGTGGCTCAGAATTTGCTGGTAAAGGCTGCAGCGGAACAGGAAAAATTGGTGGAATTGCAAGAGAATTGGCGCGATCGCACTTTATTCAATGCTGCCACGCCGATCGAGCCATTGTCCGATCGTACCTACATCACCGCACCCCCCGCCTCTCACACAGTCTTTGCCACAGACGGATCGCAAATTTCCCCCAACCATCACGAAATAGCCTACTGCTACCTGCTAAACGTCGGCACAGTCATGCTGCACTACGGACAAAGCCGCCATCCAGTTTTAGACAGCGTACCCGAGGTTTTCTACAAACCCGAAGACTTGTACGGTTCGCGACAGTGGGGAATTAGAACCGAAGAATGGATGGGATACCGGCGAGCAGTTTCCGAAGCAATTGCCTTAGCAGAAATGGGCTGCAATTGGGCAAAAGTTAACGACAATAAATTGCCCGCGCCAGCTTTAGCAATGGTAGACGGTTCCCTAATTTATTGGTTTTTGGAACAGTTACCCAGCGAAGCGCGCGATCAAATTTTGCTACCAATTTTAGAAGCTTGGGACAAGTTGCGTTTAGCAGGAATTCCGCTATTAGGATACTTAAGCGCTTCTCGCAGCAGCGAAAGCTTATCTTTTTTACGGTTTGAAGCTTGCACCCACGAAGTCCCAGACTGCATGACAAATTGCCCGAACGTCGGATTTGCCGCCACAATTTCTTTCGCCGAAAAAGCACCTTGTCAAGAATTTGAACCCTTGCGGGATGCCATCTTGTGGGCAACAATCCTCTCACCGGGACAAAGAAGCCCTTTGTGGAAATCCCAAGCTCGAATTTTAGATTTGTACGGTCTTAATTCCGTCTATTTCTGTTACGTTCACGTTGGCACAGAAATTGCTAGAATAGAAGTGCCGGAATGGGTAGCACAAGATACAGCACAGCTAGATTTAGCATTAGGAATGATGCTGGCTCAGGTACACAAAGGGGGCGGGTATCCGGTGACGCTAGCAGAAGCTCACAATCAAGCGGTAGTCACGGGGGGCGATCGAACTCGCTTTTTCGCTTTGTTAGAGCAGCAAATGATTAAAGCCGGCTTAAAGAATGTCGGAATTTCTTATAAGGAAACACGGAAGCGCGGCAGTATTGCTTAAAGTAATAAGTACAGTCCTGGACGCAGAAAGCGGGTTTTTTACGGAAATACTGAAATTGAGCTTTTAACACAGAGAAAAAACCCGCTTTCTTTGGTATTGATACGTAATTTATGTAGAGTTAAAATAGAGTTAAAATGTTATATGCCAATAGAAATAATTATCTTAATTGCTTCCTTACTTGTATCTTGGCTAGTCTTTAATTGGGCTTTTAAAGTATTGAAAGCCAGCATCGGGACAGCGATTGGTTTAGCAGCAATTGTGCTGGCGATGCAGTTATTGTTTGGCATCGGCCCAAATCAGCTTTTCCAACATATAATTCACTTGCCGGAAACCCTGGGGAAAATGATTTCAGGCAAATGATCCGATTTTAGATTTGAAATTTGAGATTTGAGGTTTGAAATTCTTTTAGATACCCGACTTCTTCAAGAAGTCGGGTATCTGCGTATTCGGATAATTTTCCCTATTATCGATAATTCATCCGTGTATCCGTGTCAAAATCCGTGTCGTGCCTTCCTTCAGATATTAACTGCCCAGCATTTGCAACTTGTACAAACTGGCATACAACCCTTCTTGCTGCAACAACTCTTCGTGGCTGCCAGATTCTACTAACTGCCCGCGTTTGAGCACTAAAATACGATCGACATTTCGGATAGTCGAGAGCCTGTGGGCAATAATAATCGCCGTTCTGTCCACCATCAAACGCTCTAGAGCTTCTTGAATTAAAGCTTCCGTCCCCACATCCAAACTAGCAGTTGCCTCGTCTAGAACTAAAATACTGGGATTGCGAATAGCGGCACGAGCAAACGCTAATAATTGCTTTTGTCCCCCCGAAAGATTGGTTCCCCGTTCCCGCAATTGCGTATCATAACCTTGAGGCAACTGTTCGATTAAACGGGCAACATTTGTCTTTTCGGCTGCTGCTTGAATTTCCTCAATCGAGTAACTTTCTCCCAGGCTGATATTGCTCTTCACGTCACCAGCAAATAGAAAGCCATCTTGGATAATCACGCCTATGTGCCTGCGTAACTCTGCTTGAGGCAAATCCCGAATATCCACATGATTAACCAGAATCCGTCCTCGGCTAGGCTCGTAAAGGCGGCACAGGAGACGGATAATCGAACTTTTGCCCGCACCAGTGGGGCCGACTAATGCTACTTTTTCGCCGGATTTGATAGTGAAATTGAGGTTTTGCAGGACATATTCGTCTTCTTTGTAAGCAAACCACACGTTGTCAAATTGGATTTCTCCCGATTCCGAATTCTGCGATTTGGCATTTTCTCCCTCCCTTAGCAAGGTGGGATTGGCGGGGGGTGATTGGGGATTGTTAGGCACTAAACGATATTCGGAACTTGCTGGATTTTGATGATTATCTGCCAATTCTCGATCGAACGGAGACAAGTTGTAAGCCGTTGCCTCTGGATGTCCAGTTATCAACAACGGTGAATAACCTGCCCTTCTTCCCTCTTCCCTCTTCCCTCTTCCTTCTTGCTTCTTCCCTCTGGCTTCAAACATCCGTGTATCCGTGTCAAAATCCGTGTTGTGCCCTTCCTTCTTCCCGCTAGTTGGATCTTTAATTTCGATCGGTTCGTTGAGAATATCGCTAATGCGTTCGACAGCGGTAAATCCTGCTTGAATTGCAGTGAATTTCTCAGCAAATTGCCGCAGCGGATCGAATAGACGCTGAGCAAATAAAATGAATGCAGAGAGAGTACCGAAGTTAAGATTACCAGCTAAAACCCTTTGACCCCCCATCCACAAAACGGCTGCAATCGCCACTAAAGCAATCCATTCTAATGTCGCAGATACGGCTGAGTCGTAAAATATAGTTTTGTCAACTGCTTTAATGTAGCGTTTATTCGTGACGCGAAACAATTCCGAGTTGAATCTTTCGCGGCGGAATAGCTGCACTACGCCAATACCAGTCAAGTTTTCTTGCAGTTGGGCGTTGAGCTCGGAAAGTTCTTCTCTGGTATTGTAATTTGCTATGCGATATTGGTACTGGAAATAAACTATGACTGCGGTAATTGGTATCATCATCAGCACCAACATTAAAGCTAGTTGCCACTGCATGGTAAACATGAAAATGGCAATTACTAAAATTGAAAATAAATCGCTGACAATGCCGATCGCCCCTGAAGAGAAAACCTCTCCCAAAGCTTCCACATCGCTGGTGAGGCGAGTCATCAGTTTACCGACAGGAGTGCGATCGAAAAATCTCACTGCTAGCGATGTGACGTGGGCGAACAAATCATTTCTAATATCTGTAGTAATTATTTGCCCTACTTTCGTGACTAAATAGCCTTGAAGTGATTGCAGTGCTAATCTAAGTGTTATAGTTAGCATGAGCAAAATAGCCAAAATATTCAATGCAGCAGATAAAGGCACTCCCCGCAGGAATTCGTAGGTAGGTTCCGCGCGAATTACCGAAATTGCCTGTCCGATGAGAATGGGTTGAATTGCTCCTGAGACTGCTAGCGGTACTAATAGTACGATCGCAATAATCAGCAAGCGTTTGCTGCGGGTTGCGTAAGATGCCAACCTCATGAATAACCGCCAGTCTGTTTCCTGGCCGGATTTGTTTTTGGTGTCTGCTACTGGTGAGGAAATTGTCATTGATGGCAAAAACTGTACAATATATCTAAGTAATAATTGTAACAAATAGAATCAATATTTGACACTAATATCAGTAACAGGCAAGATGGCTGTTTCACAAAGAGTGTTTTCTTGTAACAGTAGGTTTGGTTGAGGAACGAAACCCAACTAAAATGTTTGTTGCCCGCCAAAGTGGTACTATAATCTAATGTTAAAGGTTATACTGTCATCATGCAAGAAATAGAGACAGCCCGATTGTATCTGAGACAATTTACGCCAGACGACTTAGATGAGCTGTACCGCATCTACAGTGATGCAGAAATAATGAAATACTTGAGAGGAGTTAAAACTAGAGAAGGAACAGAAATCGCCCTTCATACCATGCTCAAAAGTTGGGAAGAAAAAAACTTCGGAATGTGGGCTTTAGTACATAAAATAGAGCGTAAAATGATTGGTCGCTGCGGACTGGTTTTTCTGGACAAGACACCGGAAGTTGAGTTGGGCTATGCGCTAGACAAAGTTTATTGGAATCAAGGATTGGTGACAGAGGCATCTTTTGCTAGTCTAAATTATGGATTTAAAATATTAAACTTGGAGAGAATAGTTGCGATCGCCCGACGCGAAAATATCGCCTCCCAGCGGGTCATACACAAAGTGGGCATGAAATATGAAAAAAACGCTCATTATTACGAAACTGATGTACTATATTACTCTATCTCGCGAGAAACCTACGAGTCAAAAGTAGTTTTGTAGGGTGTGCGTTGCACACCTTACTGCATTTAAATTACTCACACTGCAAATTGGCATTATGGCCTGCTGAAAACTACGAAGTTCTTTGCAATTGCTTGTTAACTTTTTGAATTTTCTTAGCAAAATACTCTTGTCTGTGTCCCAATCTTTTAGCCACCTCCAACCCTTTTTGATAGGATTCCAAAGCTTTATCGTAAGCCTTCATCTCTTGATAAACTTGACCGATATTGTCATAAGTATTCATCAATCCGTAGAAATTGTAAGCCCGCTCTTCTAACAGCAACTGCATTTGATAAATTCGCAAAGTAGGCTCCCACTGCTTTTGCGATCGATAAAGTAAAGCTAATTTATCCAAAGCTTCGCTAGCTTGGGCATACTGTTGAATGGGGACGGCTAAATTGTAGGCTTCCTGATAGTATTGAGCGGCTAAATTGATTTGACCTATGGTTTGGTAATCGCTGGCGATCGCAATTTTTAGCGGTGGTATAGCGCTGGGATTTTGTAAGTTAAGATACACTGATGATAGTTTTTCCCTGGCTGCGATCGCCTTTAGGGGTTGTTTCGACTGCTGGTAAACATAAGCCAACTGTCTCAGAGTATCTACCTCAGTTGGAGGAGTTACAGGCTGCGGCGGCGCACCGTTTCCCGCAACAACAGCAGAATTTTGCACAGCAGAATTAGCAGCAAATAAAGCGCGGTTTTCCTGAATTAAAGTTGCCAATTCCTCATACACGGAAGCAGCTTTATCGTAACTCAACCAATTGATGTGAATAAGCCCGATCGCCTTCAAAATCTGACCTTCAGCCAATATATCTTGGTTTTGGCGCGCATTTTCGAGAATTTCTTGGTAAACTTCTACAGTCGGGCCTTTAGCGCGCACCTGCTGAAAAGCCGCAGCGAAGGCGGGGAGCAACTCAGTATTAAGTGGTACTTGGGATTTGACTTCTTTTTGAATTGCTTGCAACCGTTTGGTAATAAGCTGTAGTTCGAGGTTTTTACCATTACTCCAAGCAACACTTCCCACCCGACTCAAAGCAGCAATTTCCGCCGCCGGGCCCAGATACCTCCGCAGCCGCAATTCTCGGAACCAAATTTCAAAAGCACCCGCGCCGTCTCCAGCTTGCAGTTTAGTGGCTGCTTCTAAGTTTAACTCTTCCAAAGCCGCTGTCAGTTCGTCCCGCTGAGTGCTGCTCAAAGATTCGCTGGCGGGACTTAGGGGATCGGGTGTGGTAATTTCTAGAGGATTAGGAGAAAATTGATCGAGGGCTGGCGGATTAGTTTGGGCGCTAGCAATAGAACCAGCACACAGCCACAGGAAAAGCAAGCACCCAATTGGTACAGAACTTCTCATTCTCAAAATTTGGTTGCCGCGATTCGGCATTCCTTCTCGAAACATCAAGTTTTGCATATCTACAAAACGGTATAAATTATGTCACAAAGATGGCACAAAAGCAAACAGTTCAACAAGAGCAACAAAATAAATGTCACCGTGCTGAGCAATTATGGGCATTTAAAGACGCTGGGCGAGCGTATTTTACGCTTATTTAGTCTAGCCCTAATTCTCTTAACTGTTTGCACAGCTTGCGCCCCCCCTCCCGCAGTTGCAAAAGACCGCTCTTTTCCAGAAATGTCCCTCGAATTTTTGGGCGAGTACGAATTGCCAAAAATGAATTTTGAAGGAGTACCAGTCGGCGGTTTGTCAGGAATTACCTACGATCCCAAAGGTATTAGCGCAGTCACTTCCAAAGCTTATCGCTTTTACGCTCTTTCCGACGACCCCAGCGAAAACGGAGAAGCCAGATTTTACAGTCTCAGACTCGACCTCACATCAAGTGACCCCGGCAATATTCGCCTGAAAAAAGTTACCGTTGACGGCGTTACCTCCCTCAAAAAAGCAGACGGTGAAACCTTCTCTTGGGGTTCCATCAATCCCGAAGGCATCGCCCTTTCTCCCCGCAATTCAGTATTTGTCGCCAGCGAAGGCGTTACTCATGTTGGCATCCCTCCTTTTCTCGGTGAATTTGACCTCAAAACAGGGCAAATGCGGGGAAATTTGCCGATACCAAAGCGCTATATTCCCGATGCCAGCGATGAAAAACAGCAGCAAGGAGTGGTGGACAATTTAGGTTTTGAATCTTTAACCATCGACCCAGAAACCTTTAGTCCGGGCGGTCTCGATCCGTTTCGTTTGTTCGCAGCTACGGAAGCACCGTTAATGCAAGATTTAGACCCCGAACAGGCAAGCAAACTGCGTCTTTTACATTATATCATCGTCGATAAAACGCCGCAATTAGTCTCAGAAAATCTTTACAATCTCGACCAAGTTCCCATGACTATTTTGAACGGTTTAACAGAATTAGTAACTGTCGGTGGCGGTCAGATTCTGAGTTTAGAACGTTCTTTTGGGCTGTCGGGATACAGCGCTAGGATTTATCAACTAGCGGTTGGGGCGGCTACAGATACTTCGAGAATCCAGAGTTTTAAAGGGCGAGTGGCCGTCGAACCTGTTAAGAAAAAGTTGCTGCTAGACTTAAGCCAACTCGGAATTCCGCTATATAATTTAGAGGGAATGACCCTCGGACCGCGCTTGCCAGACGGCAGCCAGAGTGTCGTTTTGGTCAGCGATGACAATTTTGATGAAGCGCAGAAAACTCAGTTTCTTTTATTTAGCTTGAAGGGCAAAGGTTAGGTAATAAGGGCGGGCTAGAAGCCCACCCCACCCCACAATAAGATTTATTATTTGTGAAACAGGCATCTTGCCTGTAGATCAAAACAGTACAATAAAATTCACTATTTGTGGAACAGGCATCTTGCCTGTTCATAAAAAAGTTAAATCACATTTATCCACCTATAAAACACCCTAATTATGCCAACTCGTAAGACTTTGCACTTACCAGAAATCGAACTTTCATACCTAGAATGGCAGCCCGACACAGGGAAAGAAAAATCTCCCCGTTTGCTGCTGCTGCACGGTTTAGCAGATAGTGCGTGTGTCTGGACTAGCTTGGGCAATTACTTGTCCAACCGCTATCATATTGTAGCGCCCGATATGCGCGGTCACGGAGAGAGTAGCAAACCGAAAACAGGCTATACTTTTGAAAGTGCGATCGCAGATTTAGAAGCTTTGATGGCACATCTCAACTGGCCAGACGCCCACATTTTAGGACATTCTTGGACGGGAAAACTAGCACCGATTTGGGCGAGGCAAAATCCCGATCGCTTTTGCAGTATGATTTTAGTAGATCCCATCTTCATCACCAAAATGCCCGCCGCGATGAAACTCACCCTGCCAATTGTTTACCGAAAATTAGACTGTCTCAAATGTGTGGGCCCGTTTGCGACTTTATCCCAAGCAGAAGCAGCAGCAAAACAATCGGGAGAATACGCAGATTGGAGTGATGTGCAGCAAATGGTATTCCAACAGCAAATCGAAGAAAAATCGGACGGAAGTTGGGGCAGTAAATTTGCGATTGCAGCCAGAAATCAGATATTTGCAGAAGTGATGAAAGTTGCCGGTTTAACTGAAAATATTGAGATACAGACTTTGTTTGTACAGCCGGAAAAAGGCGTAAATCGCATGGCTTGGCAAATGCAGCCATACAAGAGATATTTGAAAAATCTTACTGTTGCAAAAGTACCGGGGAATCACTGGTCTTTTTTGACTCAACCAGAAACTTTTAATCAAACTGTGGCAGATTTTTTAGAGGGTACAAGACAGTGAATTTAGAAATTATCGCACATCGGGGATTTTCGGCGATCGCCCCGGAGAATACTTTAGCAGCTTTTGAACTGGCGATCGCCCGTGGAGCTCATTCGATCGAATTTGACATCCAGCTATCCGCCGACAACGTACCAGTGATTTTTCACGACGCAACATTAGATAGAATCACTGGAGTTTCTGGCAAAGTTAGGGAAACAACCCTGTCCCAATTGCAGACACTTAATGCGGGAAAATGGTTTAGCGATGAATTTTCACAACAAAAAATTCCTACCTTAAAAGAATCATTAGCTATCCTCAAAAATGTTGAGAAATTTCTTTACTTTGATGTTAAGCCGCACTGCGAGTGGTCGGATGCAGATGTCACGGATTTTGTCAACACTTTGAAGGGCGAAGAAATCCAACATAAATGCGTTATTACCTCCTTTAACGATGGATTTCTGGAACAAGTGCGGCGGCTATCTGGCGATTTGGCGATCGGACACATTGTTGCTAATCTAGAAGCATACAAAACTCAATTTGCTCAAGCTGTGGCGCATCAGGATAATGTGATTAGCAGTCAGTATCGCGTGTTGCTGGAAAACCCGGCGCTAATTCGAGAAAGCCGGAGTCAGGGAGTTGACATTGTGGCCTGGACGGTGGACGATCGAGCGGATATGCAAAAGTTAATTGATTTGGGTATAACGCGGATAGTCACTAATTGTTTGATATAATTTGTTTAACTTGATATCTTGCACCATTATCAAGAACGGGCAAGATGCCCGTTCCACAAAACTCAATATATCTTGCACCATTATCAAGAACGGGCAAGATGCCCGTTCCACAAAACTCAATTAATAGATGAATTACTTTCGCCAAAGCATCCACGAAATGTCTGGCTATGTGCCGGGAGAACAGCCTCCACTAGGCACAAAAATTATTAAACTAAATTCTAATGAAAATCCCTATCCGCCTTCTCCCAAAGCCTTAAAAGTGCTTCAGGAAATAGACGGAGAAATTTTGCGGCGCTATCCAGATCCAACTGGCAAAGTTTTCCGCATTGCTGCTAGTCAAGTTTTGGGAGTTGCTGACGATTGGATTATTGTAGGTAACGGCAGCGATGATTTATTAAACTTGATAGTTCGCGCTGTGGGCGAATCTGGGAAACAAATTGTTTGTCCCGCGCCAACCTATGTATTGTACCGCACTTTGGCAGAAATTCAAGATGCAGAATTTGTTGAAGTTCCTTATCCCGACGACTACAAGTTACCAGTCGATTTGCTAATAGCAGCCCAGGGTGCAGTGACATTTATAGCTTCGCCAAACAGTCCATCGGGAACAGCCATATCTCTTGCAGATTTGGAGAAACTGGCTAAAGAGTTATCGGGCATTCTTGTCATCGACGAGGCTTATGTAGATTTCGCCCAAAATAATGCTTTGGAATTGACAAAAAAGTACAGTAATGTTATAGTATTGAGGACGCTTTCAAAAGGTTATTCCCTAGCAGGATTGAGGCTTGGTTTTGCTATAGCAAATCCGGCGCTGCTGGCAGAATTAAATAAAATCAAAGACAGCTATAATGTGGATGCTTTAGCTTATGCAGTGGGGGCGGCTGCGATCGCCGATCGAGACCACAAAACAGCCAACGCCGAAAAGATTAAGGCTTCGCGAGCAAAACTAGCCGTTAGCTTCCAGGAATTAGGCTTTGAAGTTTGGCCCTCGCAAACCAACTTTTTGTTAGTTAGGCCACCAAACGGCGATGCAGAAAGAATTTATCAAACACTGAAAGTACGGGGAATATTGATTCGATATTTCAATCAGCCGCGATTAGAAGACAAATTGCGGATTAGTGTAGGTACGGAGGAACAGAATCACATATTAGTTAAAACTTTGAAAGAAATCCTCTAGATAACGATCGCACTAAAATTAGTTTGTAGTGATGACTTTAGTCCTCTGATTTTTATGGAGACTGGCATTCCTCACTACAAACAGCTTGATTACGGATAATTATTAGGATTATCAATCGCCAACCCTTCTGAATGAGCAATATTCAGCAATCGATTGTCCGCCGAAACAAAAACCAGTTGAGTATCTGGCACGGAAACCAGAGTAGATTGAACGCGCAAAGCTGACGCTAATTGCAAAGCATCATAAGCCCGCAGCGGGTTTTGCATCACCAGTGCGCCCGCTGTTTCTATCAAAGTGCGATCGACTTCAAGAACTTCATACTGGTTGTCAAAATCCGTGCGAAAATCTCCCATAAGTTGGTCAACCTCATCGACAGATAGACTACCCTCTCGTTGACGGCGTGAAAAAGCGCTGCATACCTCCACCCAAGTAATCTGAGAAATCGCGAGAAAGTTACCTGCTGCAGGAAGAGTAATTGATTGAATCCAATTACTTCCCAATTCAGGCACATACCGTTTAACCAAAGCGCTGGTGTCTAAGAAATAGGCATTTACCACGGGCCACGATCCTCAATAACGATTTCAGAAAGAGGTTTCCCCACTCTTCCCTTGAGTTTTTCAAACAGTTCGCGCCGCTTTTGTTCTGCGGCTGCATCTAGCTTAAACTGTTTTGTTGGCAAACCCATCAATTTTCGTACATTCATCAACTTAATCGCCTTTTCGCGATCGCCCTTGAGTTCTTCCTGCGACACTTCCGCTACAATTGTGATTTGCACAGTTTCCCCATCATTCAATGACAAAGGACTCAAGGGACGAAAAACCCCGTTTTCGTACACAGCAGCAATAGTTTCTGGCATAATTAGCCTCTTAATTAAATGCTTTCACTTATTGTACTTCTTTTAGAGTTTTCAGTAGGGTGCGTCAGTTGTGATTATTTTTGCTCCAAACAAACAATCTCGGAACTGACGCACCTGACAACAAATGGTGCGTCAGAATAATACTTTCGGCGCTGATTTAAAATCTCAAAACTGACGCACCCTACCACTGATATCATCAGTCATTCCCGATTCTTTAATCGAAAATCCAAAATCTCAAATCTCAAATCGTCTTACTTGGTTGCCACCACAGCCAAATTCCAAGCCAAGCGCTTCATCAAAGGCAACTTCTTCAAAAATCCATCCCACCCTTCCAACCGAGAGTATTCCGGTTTCAATCTCTCTTCTTCAATGATAATCTTTTTCCAATAACGCTCCTCATTGGGATGCACTTTTTCTATCAAATAAAAGCGCAAAAAAATCCAAAGCGATGTCAGCCAAAACGTATCATAAGCCGTCTCCGAAAACAAAGACTTGACAAAATTTACAATATTAATATCCAAAGGAGTTTCATCCTCTGTCCGCACCTCAGTCGCCATCCTGCGGTAAACATTAATCACCGGATTGTGCTTCATCGGGTCCCAGAAACAAGCTTTTCCCCCCGGTTTTAGTACCCGGTGCATTTCGCGAATAGCCTTTTCCGGTTCCGGCAAATGGTGCAACAAATTAGAAGCATAAACAATATCAAAACTATTGTCCGGGAAATCTAGCGCCATTGCATTCACCGTGCAGCCCTCTATTTTGACGCCGTTTTTCTCTGCCAATTTCAGAGCAACTTCTACCATTCCCTGAGAATAGTCGGCAGCCACACAATTTGCACCTTTTTTAGCAAAATAAACGCTGTTTTCTCCCGCGCCGCAGCCTAAATCTAACAGCCGTTTGCCTGTAATATCGCCCATTTGCTGGACGATAAATCTATTTTCTGGGGCGGTGCAAGCTTCAAAGTAATCATTAACTCGAATGCCGTCAATATCGATTGTGGATGCCCAAGCATCGTGGAATTGCCGCTCTTTTTTTAAAGTTTCGTCTTGCATTTTTCAAGAGTTGGTTATTGGTAAAAAAAAGTAATTTTAAACCGCAGATAAACGGGGATTAACGCAGATTTATTTAGATATATCTGCTGTTATGTGCGTTCGTCTGCGGTTTGTTTCAAGAAAAATGGCTGACAATAAATTTATCAGCGCTGTGCTTCTGCAACAACTTGATTTCCGATCGGAGTTGGCTGTTCCGAGGATTTTTCCGTAGTATGCTGCAATGCCTGATACAGGCGATTTAAAGCGCTGATGTATGCTTCTGCAGAGGCTACGATAATGTCGGTATTTGCTGAGTGACCGGAAAATACTTTGCCTTCGTGGCGCAAGCGAATTGTTACTTCGCCGATCGCATCTATGCCCGCTGTTACCGATTGTACAGAAAACTCGATCAACTCGTTCGGTACGTTTACCACCCGGTTAATTGCCCTGTAAATTGCATCTACAGGCCCAGTGCCGATCGCAGCATCGGTCAATTCTTCGCCCGCCGGATTCCGTACAGTGACAGTTGCTGTCGGGCGAGATTTGTCGCCGCAGGAAACTTGCACCAATTCTAAGCGGAATAGTTCCGGTGCTTGGTGCACTTCGTTGTTGGCGATCGCCTCTAAATCCCAATCAGTAATCTCTTTTTTCTTGTCTGCCAAATCTTTAAACTTGACAAAAGCCTTATTTAGCTCATCGTCGGCCATTTGAAAACCCAACTCTTTCAAGCGAGTGTGAAATGCGTGGCGCCCGGATAATTTACCCAACACGATTTGATTTTCAGTTAAGCCGATCGACTCAGCGTCCATAATCTCGTATGTCCGCTTATTTTTCAGCACTCCGTCTTGGTGAATTCCCGACTCGTGAGCGAAAGCATTTGCCCCGACAATCGCCTTATTTGGCTGCACCAACATCCCCGTCAAAGTGGAAACCAAGCGGGAAGTTTTGTAAATTTGGCGCGAGTCAATATTTGTCAGCGGTTCCTCAGAATCCGCCGCCCTTCCCAAGAACGGATTATAATATTGACGCCGCACGTAAAGCGCCATTACCAACTCTTCCAGAGCCGCATTGCCCGCGCGTTCGCCAATCCCGTTAATCGTGCATTCTAACTGTCTGGCGCCATTTTTCACAGCTTCCAAAAAGTTAGCCACAGCCAATCCTAAGTCATTGTGACCGTGCACCGAAATAATTGCGCGATCGATATTCGGCACATTTTCCTTAATTCCCCGAATCAAAGCCCCAAACTCGCTGGGAGTCGTGTAGCCTACAGTATCGGGAATATTAACAGTAGTGGCACCGGCTGCGATCGCCCGTTCTAGAACCTGATACAAAAACTCCGGTTCCGATCGACAAGCATCTTCCGGCGAAAACTCCACATCATCCACAAAAGACTTAGCGTAAGCTACCATTTCCGGCACAATTTCCAGAACCTCAGCCCGTGTCTTTTTCAGCTTATGCTCCAAGTGGATATCAGACGTAGCCAGAAACGTATGAATTCGCGAATTTACGGCGGGTTTCAGAGCCTCGGCTGCTGTTTTTATATCCTCCTTTCTCGCCCGTGCTAAACCGCAAATTGTCGGCCCATCTTCTGTACCAACCGATCGGGCTATTTTTTGGACTGCCTCAAAATCTCCCGTGCTGGTGAAAGGGAAACCCGCTTCAATCACATCCACGCCCAATCTCGCTAACTGGCGGGCAATAGTCAGCTTTTCATCCACATTCAGAGATGCACCCGGAGATTGTTCTCCGTCCCGCAAAGTCGTATCGAAAATAATAATCCGGTCTTGACTTGGTTGAGTTTTCATAGCTCTAAAAAAGTGTTTTCCTGATTCTTACTTGTCCGTTTTTCTAGATTTTTAGCCTCCAGTCAGTCGATTTTAGATTTTAGATTTTAGATTTTAGATTTACTCCACAGATGAATCTGGGAACTTGAACCTTAGTCTAAAATTTTGGGCTACTGGCGACTCCTATCGGAAAGCAAGTATGCGTTTTTGGGCGGGGTCACCAGTCCCCTGTCTCGCGCCAATAACGAATAATTAATAACCCATAACCCATAACTACTGACTAATGACTAATAACTACTGACTAATGACTAATAACTACTGACTAATGACTACTGACTAATGACTACTGACTAATGACTAATAACTACTGACTAATAATCCATCTTCTCGATATGTTCCCTAATTTCATTTAGGTCTATATACCTATCTGTAGCATTTCGTAACTCTCTAGCAATCATTCCTTCGGTGGATACCACAGTAATATGAGTATTTTTCGATCGCAGCAGCTCGATCGCCCGCTCAAAATCTCCATCGCCGCTAAACAGCACAACTTGGTCGTACTGATCCACGGTATTAAACATATCAACCACAATCTCTATGTCTAAATTAGCCTTTTGAGAATATCTGCCCGAAGCATCGTCGTAATATTCCTTAAGAATTTTAGTGCGAACCGTGTAACCCAGACTGATCAAAGCATCTCGAAATCCCCTTTGATCTTGGGGGTCTTTCAGGCCCGTATACCAGAAAGCATTGATCAAGATGACATTCGGCTGCGAAGTTTTGAAATATTCGAGCACCCTGCGAGGATCAAAAAACCAACCGTTCTTTTGTTGAGCGTAGAACATATTGTTCCCGTCCACAAAAATAGAAAGGCGGTTCATTAAGTTTGTCATAGAAACTTAGACCTAATAATTGTAGAAAGAAGTTAATCTAAATATCACATTTTAGCAACATGGAGCTAACTGAGGCAATAGATTAGACTTCAGAAAACTCCATCTCCCCAGTATTTCATATTTTCGGCTCTACCGCCAGAGGGTTCTTTTAACCCTGCTTGCATTTGAGCGAGGGGCCCTCACAAACTATACGCCTAGTAACTCAATACCGGCTGCCGTGTCAAGGTTAATGGCGCCTTCAAACTACCGCGCCCACCGCCCTACCGCCTCTTCAGGCATACGCCCAGCGCATAGCAGTAGATTTTGCTCCCTGATTTCATAGCGCAGACTACCTCCGCTTAAGCCTTTTTGCTTTCAAGAGCCCAGCGAGCTAACTCTGTCCGGTTGTGCAGACCTGTTTTGCCCAGCATATTGCTGACGTGGCTTTCGATAGTCCGCTGGCTGACATTCATCACGTCTGCGATCTGGCGGTTTGCCATACCCTGCGCTAGCAACTGTACCACCTTTAACTCAGTGGGAGTCAATTCGACATTGCGGCGCGCCTTAATTTTTGTGCCACTCTCTATACCGGGATTTGAGTGGCGAATCAAGCGGGAGGCAGCTTTCAGAGAAGATTCCACTTGGGCTACCAGTTCTTCTGGTTCAAAAGGCTTGACTATATAAACGTCAGCCCCAGTGCTCAAGCCTTTTACTCGGTCTGAACTTTGACCTTTTGCCGACAAGAACAGAACCGGAATCCAGCTAGTGCGAGGGTCTTCTCTGATGTGTTTGACTAAAGTGTAGCCGTCCATTTCCGGCATCATCACGTCGCAGATAATCAAGTCGGGAACTTCTTGTTCTAGTTTTTCCAGAGCGTCTCTGCCGTTTTCTGCTGTAATGACGTTGTAACCCCGAAACTCCAAGTAGTCCTTGACGAGCAAGATCAAGTTCGGGTCATCGTCAACCAGCATCAGCCGTTTTTGCTCTCCTGAATTATTGTCCTTTGTCATGTTTATTCCCGCTAAAGTATCCCGCACACTTCCTTGTTTTCACTTCGGTTTTTTCTTTCAGTCCCCCGCCACCAGGCTGGGAGTGGAGGACGACGATCGACTGAAGGGATGGCGGTGAGGGAAAGCGGGGCGGGTATTACCGCTTTCCAACCTATAATTGACGGCTGTTTGTGAGTGTCTTACGACCTGGAATGCAGCCCAAACCTGTAATGGACGATCGCCCTGTCAAGATCAGCCTTGATTGGAGATTCCCTAACAGAGCGCAAGTTAAATATCTTTAATCTCGATCGGTTCAATTTCAGGTTAATGCCCCGGTTTTAAATGATACTTCTGATATAGAGAAATTTAAGCAGACTCCCTACTTACGTATTTAACTGTTTCTAGTGTAGTTTGGCAACCTGCTTAGTGTCGGCCACTGAGAAATTTTTGCACAAAATTTCACAGTTCATCCGATCGATTTTTTTTACTGTACCTTTTGAGAAACACAAGGAACACGGGAAGGCGCACAGGGAAGACAAGAACCTAACTACAGTTTTATTGAGCTGTAGCAGGTGCGATCGCCCGGACGCCAAACTGTCTCAAATTCTCACCCTTAACCTTAAATTTAACACTTTACCTATAACCCTGTACTTTAAACAGCGCTATACTTAAATGTTTTGCTGTGCATCAGGAGGCACAGGCAAAGGATGAGTTAAGAAAGCGTATTCTTGAACGACCTTTGAGTTTAGGAGATGTTCCTGAATAATTCTCTCAATGACGGGGGGAGTAACGTCGCGATACCACACTCCGTCTGGATAGACTACCATAATCGGGCCAGACGCGCACACTCGCAGGCAATTGGCTTTGGTGCGAAAGACGCAGGTTGGTCGAGTGGCACTTGGCTTGTCGAGCCCCAATTCTTGCAAGCGTTTTTTTAAGTAATTCCACGCCTCCAGACTGGTTTGCCGATCGCAGCACTTGGGCACGGTTTGGTCGGCACAGATAAAAATATGTCGCTCGATTTGAGGGATTCCCAGGCTTTGGACGCAAGCGCTCAAGCCTTGGCTGCAAGATTCATCGTTATTTTCAAGCATTTTATTCATTCGTCAACAGTAATTGGTTAGCGATCGAAAGTCATCATCACAGCCCCCACTCCCAGGGCTGTTTCATTCTCACCAAAAACATGAATTTTGACTCTGTAGGGGTAGTGCCCCCGTGCCTACCCCCCCGTGCCTACCCCCCCGTGCCTACCCCCCCGTGCCTACCCCCCCGTGCCTACCCCCCCGTGCCTACCCGCCACAGACGACTGCACAGGCGTTTGGGACATGGGGGCAGCCACGGGGGGCAGCCCCTACAGAGAATGAAACCGCCCTGCACTCCCCCCTCTCCTTCGCTCCAACTCATTCTCGGTTCGGGAACCCGTACTGACAACTAAGTTGCGATCGCCCCTGACTAAAGCTAAATTAGCACTCAGGAGCCGAGAGTGCTAATATGTCAGTTGTAAGTAGTCCGCTGTTGCTTTCATCGTGACCCCTGACGACTGACTCACGACAATCTGTAATCTGGAGATTTATTTATGGCAGCAGTATCACTGAGTGTTTCTACCGTTAAACCGTTAGGCGAGCGCGTGTTCGTGAAAGTAAGCGCTAGCGAAGAAAAAACCGCCGGCGGCATCCTTCTGCCCGACACAGCTAAGGAAAAGCCCCAAGTAGGCGAAGTCGCGGCCGTGGGCCCCGGCAAGCGCAATGACGACGGCAGCCGCACAGAAATGGAAGTCAAAGTCGGCGACAAAGTTCTCTACTCGAAGTACGCCGGCACCGACATCAAACTCGGCACTGACGAATACGTCTTGCTTGCAGAAAAAGACATTCTGGCGATCGTTAACTAATTAATCATTAGTCATCAGTCCTTAGTCATCAGTCATTAGTTTAAAGCGAACGCCGCCAAACAACTAATGACACGGGGCACATGACTAAAATCCATCATCCCCAATCCAAAATCTCAAACCCTCAAATCCCCAAAAACTATGGCTAAGCGTATCATCTACAACGAAAATGCACGTCGCGCCCTCGAACGCGGTATGGACATTTTGGCCGAAGCAGTGGCCGTAACCCTCGGCCCCAAAGGCCGTAACGTGGTTCTCGAAAAGAAATTCGGAGCTCCTCAGATCGTCAATGACGGTGTTACCATCGCCAAAGAAATCGAACTAGAAGACCACGTAGAAAATACAGGCGTTGCCCTGATCCGTCAAGCAGCTTCCAAAACCAACGACGCAGCAGGCGACGGCACCACAACTGCTACCGTTTTGGCTCACGCAATGGTCAAAGAAGGTTTGCGTAACGTAGCAGCCGGCGCAAATGCGATCGCCCTCAAGCGCGGTGTTGACAAAGCAACCACGTTTTTGGTAGAAAAAATTGCCGAACACGCCAAACAAGTAGAAGATTCCAAAGCCATCGCTCAAGTCGGCTCCATCTCTGCTGGTAACGACGATGAAGTCGGTCAAATGATTGCCAACGCAATGGACAAGGTGGGCAAAGAAGGCGTGATTTCCCTGGAAGAAGGGAAGTCGATGACCACCGAATTGGAAATCACCGAAGGGATGCGCTTCGACAAAGGCTACATTTCTCCCTACTTCGTCACCGACACCGAACGGATGGAAGCGATTCTCGAAGAACCCTTCATCTTGCTGACAGACAAGAAAATCGCTCTGGTACAAGATTTAGTACCTGTGCTCGAACAAGTAGCTCGTTCCGGCCGCCCGCTGTTGATCATTGCAGAAGACATTGAGAAAGAAGCTCTAGCTACCCTCGTTGTCAACAAACTGCGCGGTGTGTTGAACGTGACTGCTGTTAAAGCACCCGGTTTTGGCGATCGACGCAAAGCCATGTTAGAAGATATCGCCGTATTGACCGGCGGTCAACTAATCACCGAAGATGCCGGTTTGAAACTGGAAAATACCAAGCTCGACATGATCGGCAAAGCTCGCCGCATCACCATCACCAAAGACAGCACCACAATTGTTGCCGAAGGTAACGAAGCCGCCGTCAAGTCCCGCTGCGAACAAATTCGCCGTCAAATGGACGAAACCGAGTCTTCCTACGACAAAGAAAAGCTGCAAGAACGTTTGGCCAAATTGGCTGGCGGCGTCGCAGTCATCAAAGTGGGCGCGGCTACCGAAACAGAAATGAAGGATCGCAAACTGCGTCTTGAAGATGCGATCAACGCAACCAAAGCTGCAGTAGAAGAAGGAATTGTTCCTGGTGGCGGTACAACTTTGGCTCACCTGACTCCTCAATTGGAAGAGTGGGCTAACAGCAGCCTGAAGGGCGAAGAATTGACCGGTGCTTTGATTGTGGCACGGGCTCTGGCTGCTCCTCTGAAGCGGATTGCTGAAAATGCTGGTTTGAATGGCGCTGTGATTGCTGAGCGCGTCAAAGAAAAGCCGTTCAACGTTGGTTTCAACGCAGCGACAAATGAGTTTGTCGATATGTTTGAAGCTGGTATCGTTGACCCTGCGAAGGTGACTCGTTCTGCTCTGCAAAATGCCGCATCTATTGCTGGTATGGTGCTGACAACCGAGTGTATCGTCGTTGACAAGCCTGAACCGAAGGATGGCGCTGCTGCTGGCGCTGGCGGCGGCATGGGCGGCGGCGACTTCGATTACTAATTAATCGATAGTCGATCGTTTGATGGGGCGGGCTTTAGGGTCTGCCCTGTTATTTTGGTAACGGTTTTTAGCATAGGCATAACTTTAACTCTGAAGCGAAATTAACTAAACGCTCAATCTATAAGGCCCCCGTGCCTCCCTCATACTCATAAACGCCAGCGCCAGGTTATACCCAAAAACCTAACCCTGCGTTTAAGTTGGTTAGTATGGAGATTAAAGATGCCTAAAACACCCGTTGCGCTGTATCGACAGGGGAATGCTAGTTCACCTAGAATGGATAATGTCAGACCCAATAAAGATATTACCGTTTATGAACAGGAAGATGAATTATGGGTTATGCCTACTTTAGAAGAAGGAAGGTTGTCAGGAGGAATGTCTCGGTCAGAAGGAATATCAACCTTTGAGAGTCCAGGCTCAGGAAAAAATTGGTATAAATTAGACCTCGGCACTGACATTCCACCAGAACTGGAATTAGTGAATGACCGTCCCGGTCATTGGTTATTCCAGCCCAGTAGACCGATGACTCTAGAAAAATACAAAGAGGCACTTCACCTCATAGGCACATTTTTCTGTAAAATAGAATAAGTTAAGAGGAGGTTGGGTGTAAGTAGATAAACCCAACCTCCTAATATAATTAATAGTATATTTGATTAGTTTTTTATATCAAATTACCTGCATCGGAAAAAATAATCTTTTGGGTATTTTCAACTCAAGTCGGCCAATGAGTATTTATTCTTACCAAGGCAAGTATCATGAATTTATCATTTAAAGATTTAAGGTTTATTATAGAAGCCATTGAACATCAAATCAATGCCTATAAAGAACGTTTGCAAGTAATTGAAGATGTAGATGAGGATGAGGCTGCCGATCTAGGGAACGATATTAAATTTTTAGAGCTTCTCCACGCAGACATGACGACAACTTTAGCTCAGAATACTTCAGTCAAAACTTTAAGTTATGGTGAGGTTTCTTCGCCAGCTCAGAATGATAAATTTTCAGAAATATCCAAAAAAATATCGTTTCAAGAATTGGTAGAATTAACCAGGAAGTTGTCACTTAGTGAGCGATTATTTCTAGTAGAGGCGATTACCTCGTCTGTGCGTCAGGAAGTCAATATGAGCCAATAATCCGCCAATAAAAGGAGCTTTAGAAGTTGGTGGGAGATATACTGATTAATCGTAAAGTGAGCAGAGATCAGGCAAATGTCAGCCACCATCACAATTAGCAGCAGCGAAATTCTGCAGATGTTAAGGAATTAAGGGAATTTTTATTTAGTTTTTAAGACGTTTCAACAACCACCACAATCATCATGAAACTTTATCACACTCCCATTTCCACCAACTCCCGCCGCGTGTGGGTCGCCATTTTAGAAAAAAACCTCGATTTTGAATTAATAGAAATCCACTTGGACGGCGATCACTTGCAGTCGGAATTTGTGGCAATGAATCCTTTTCACCGCATCCCTGTTTTGGTCGATGATGACTTCACTGTCGTCGAGTCTCTAGCAATTCTTGACTATCTAGAAACGAAGTATCCAGAACCGGCAATGCTGCCGAAAGATCCGCAAGATTTGGCAGTTGTGAAAATGGTAGAATTGGTCACGGTTAACGAACTTGCGCCGGCACTTTACCCCCTCAGCAGTGAAAAAATGGGATGGGGAACTCCCCAACCGCAGGAAATCGCAAAGGCTAAGGAAAAAGTCAATACTGTGCTGGCATTCTTTGAAGGCTTACTGGACGATCGCCCTTATTTCGCTAGCAACACTGTCACGTTTGCCGAGTGCGTTGCCGGCACCGTCGTACCCTTGCTGCCGTGGGTTGGTGTATCCATAGACGGTTATCCAAAAATTCAAGCTTGGTGCGATCGACTAATGTCGCGTCCCTCATGGCAGCAAACTCAATTCACCGAGGCAGATTTGGGGGCTTTCGTATCTCGGAGACAAAAGTTTCTGGCACAATCTGAAGCCTCCTGAACCAATCAATTGTGAAGCGATCGCTCTTTTTCCTCGCAGTTTTCGCCTGCATCCAAATTCCCATCGCAGCAATGGGGCAGGCCGCCGCCCGATCGAACTACGAAGCAATTAACGCTAAACACCGCATCGAACTCAGACTCAGGCAAAATAAGGGGGAAATTGTCTGGATTGGCCGACAATCGAAGTGTCAACCAAATCGCGGACACCAAAATTGGGCAAGCGGCCGCTGTCAGTAGAAAGGTCGATCGGCTTTTTGCTTAAATTTCTTCACCCCGGATGCGTTGCGAGGAAGGAAGCTAGGACTTTACGCAACCGATGATGAAAAACAGAGGCCAAGAAAAATTCGCTACGGCTGACTCGCGACAGAAATAAGTTATTCCTGGGTAAGTCATCGAAGCAATCTGGGCTCGGCGTTGTTCCCCGGCTGCGCGACAATAACTTAGGATCGCGAATTAAATAACTTACAATTTTAATTGCTATTGTGGGATGGGCGTCCCGCCCGTCTTTTCTGGACGGGCGGGACGCCCATCCCACAAACTTGTGGAAGTTATTTAATTCTCATTTCTTAAAACTATTTTCGGTATCGATCGCTCTTTTAGTCAAAAAGAGCGATCGAACTCACAAGTTTACTTGCACATGATCAAATTTCCAGCGGAGATGAATCCGGCCACAGGGGCTGAAATCTCAACCCAATTGCGGTTTTCTCCATTCTTATCTTTCACTAACTGGAAATTCGGTACAAGCGTTACTTGACCGTTAGCAGGTACACCGCCTTTAACCGCAGCAGTCCTTGAAGGCTCAGTGCGGATAGCTAGACCCCTCGGCGCTACGCGAGGTTCTACTTGCCGGCACAGACTTACGGGGCCCGTTGCTGGTGCTGGTGCTGGTGCTGGTGCTGGTGCTGGTGCTGGTGCTGGTGCGGGCGCTGGTGCGGGTGCGGGCGCTGGTGCGGGTGCGGGCGCTGGTGCTGGTGCCGGTGCTGGTGCTGGTGCTGGTGCTGGTGCTGGTGCTGGTGCTGGTGCCGGTGCTGGTGCTGGTGCTGGTGCTGGTGCTGGTGCTGGTGCTGGCGTAGGTGCGGGTGCTGGTGCTGGCGCTGGTGCTGGTGCGGGCGCTGGTGCTGGTGCTGGTGCGGGCGCTGGTGCTGGTGCAGGAGTTTGACTAATTGTGCACGAACCTAAATTACTTTCGTCGTTGGGATATCCGCTAGCTACATACCCTGTGACGGGAGCGGTAATTTGAATCCAGAGGCGACCGTCGGACGCTTTAACAGAAGTAGCGCCTTGGGACAGCGTTACCTGAGTGTTAAGTCCTACCCCGCCCACTCTAGGGGATTTGGGGTCTGGGTTCTGGCGAACTGTCAAACCTTCTTTGGGAGTGACTTTACGGCAAAGGTTGCCAGCCTGGGCTATTTGAAACGTAGCGCTATCTTCAAAGGAAATATTTTCCGCATCTTGACTGACAGTGGATGTTGATGGGGCGGCAACACCGATGGCATTCGCCTGCAAACTTCCGGCTACGATCGCGATCGCGCCCAGCAATGCAGCGGGCTTATTCCAGCAATTCAAGTTTTTCATCCGTTCAACTCCTCACTTAACCACAATCATTATCTTAATTGCAGGTCAATATAGCAAAAAAATCGATTTGTCTTCCACAAAAAAGCTTTATATAACTTTTTTATGACCGCAAGTCAAGTTTAATTTATATAATTTAATGTTTGGTGAGTTGAGCGAAGACACATAAAGCTGCTACGCCTATAAATGGCTCATTATGCCACAGTGGGGGAGGGAGAAGGCGAGAGTGTCCGAGTCGGGGAATGGTAAACGGGAAAAGTAAACAGTTAAGTGTTTAAATGCCGGACAGTTTACTAGGACTGCAAGTCATTTGTTGTGTTCGTTAAACCATTTAGCTGTCAGTTGTTGCAGTTGAGTAATATGGGGCTACATTTCATGTGAATTCTTGGCAGTTTCGAGAGCGAGATTGTGGTTGAGATGCTCCAATATTCAGATTGACAGGCGATGGGCGCGATCGACCCCATCGTCGTAGTGAGGTGTCACAAGCCGCATACAGTTCTTCGATCGCGCTGACATAACTCAACTGTCGATCGTACCTTACTTAAAATTGTGGCAAACAGCGCCAATCGCTAGCCTTGACCCGATGGCTGGCGTCAATTTGATAAAATCTTCCAAAACGGAAACTTATCGGCTTGAGACACAGTTGTGTTTTTGTGGCTAAAGTCGCCCCGCCATCAGCGACAGTTGCTGTAGCTGTTTCCAAACGGTTTTGCCCCTGTGGAGACAACCAGCACAAAACCTCCGAACAAAAGCAGCCTGCTCAAATCAGAAACCAAATATTTGCGCCAATTCTGATTTAATTATATTGCAATACAGTTCAGTTAACACTGTTAATTCCCCGGAGATCCCCCTCGCATCCCCCTGATTGTTGGGGGACGCAAGAGCAACTTCTTGTCCCCCCCTTTGTAGGGGCGGTGCCAAGAGTGCCCGCCCTCTTGGCTAGGGGGGATCAGTCTTATCTGAACCGTATTTAATTATATTGCTATAGCAACCGCACTCGATGTTTATGATGTGTTCACTTGCTAAAACTAATGCGGGATATTCCCTCGGAATGGGAGCCTATTAATGATAGGAAAAATCTTGTTTTGGGAGGGCGATCGGGATTAGCGCACGCACAAGGAGAGGAAAAGCCCAACTAATCTCCTCCCTTCTTCCTTCTTTCCGAAATAACTAAAGCCTTCTCTATTCGAGAGTTAAACTTTTCTTCCTTCTGCTATATAATGACCAAAGCGTTAAATATTTGTGCAGTGACAAAAACTACTAACAAAAAAGACGGAAAATCCTCTAACTATCCCTTTGACGGTCTATCTTTAGACGATCGCAATCCCGACTTCATTCAGCTTTTGTTGCCAATCTGGGAATGGCTGTACCGCTACTATTTTCGCGTACAAAGCGACGGCTGGCACCACGTACCCGCGAGCGGAAAAATGCTCGTTGTCGGTTCTCACAACGGGGGAATAGCCGCTCCAGATATGTTTATGTTCCTATACGAATGGTTCAGCAGGTACGGCACGGAACGCTTAGCCTACGGATTGATGCACCCGACGATTTGGCAAGTTTCTCCTGATGTTGCTAGCATGGCGGTTCAGTGTGGAGCCCTCAAGGCACATCCGAAAATGGCGATCGCAGCTTTGCGGAAAAATGCCGCAGTTCTCGTCTATCCGGGCGGCGCCCAAGATGTTTTTCGCCCCCACCATTTGCGCGATCGAATCTACTTTGCGGGACGCAAGGGATTTATCAAATTAGCATTGCGAGAAGAAGCGCCAATTGTACCGATTGTATCGCACGGTGCACACGATACTTTGATAGTTTTGGCAGATTTGTACGAACAACTTAAGCAATTGCATGAATTGGGGATGCCGTGGCTATTTGGCATCGATCCGGTGGTATTTCCGGTGTATTTGGGATTGCCTTGGGGATTGAGTATTGGGCCTTTGCCGAACCTGCCTTTACCGGTGCAAATTCGGACGCGCGTGTGCGAACCGATTGTATTTGAGAGGTACGGTTCGGAGGCGGCGCGCGATCGCGATTATGTTGATGCTTGTTTCGAGCGAGTTACCGCCCAAATGCAAGAACAATTAGATTGTTTGGCTGGGAATTGAGAATTGCACAAGTCTATATTAGTCTAGGCTGCAGAAACCGATTTTTTTTACGACTATATAGCGTGAAGCGCGAGGGATATGGGTAAAAAACCCGGTTTCTTGAATTTTGTGGGTAAGTGGTGACTACAAAAATTTTTTGCCATAAATCTAATGATTTATTTCAAAAACCGACAATTGCGGTACCAAATCGGATTTTACCCATCTTAATTACGTGAAATACCCGAAAAGCCCCGTCGCAAAAGTCACGTTTTTTATAATCCAGGTTCAAGCGGACATAATATCAGCTTAAATAAATGCAGATGAATAGGAGTTCATCTGCGTTTATCTTCCTTCATCGGCGGTGAAAAAAGAGAATTAGCAAAACTAACCTGATTCTGTAAGCTAATCCGCATTTAAATTGCATATTAAAATAAATTTTTCCTCTTGTGGGGAGTAGGGGGTTGGGCAGGAGAACCCGCCCTCAACATACAAGTTAAATGCACAACAGCTTATAAACTATTTATATTAATTCTGCCTTCTGCCGGACGCTGACTAATTGCCCGATCGCCTTAACCGCAATACTGGGAGAAAAAAGTACAGCCGGCGACTCAATCATGTGCACAACTTCCAAAAATGCTTGACAAATTTTAGCATCTGAGACCATCACTTTTAACACCAAATCCATGTAATCAATTGTCAGCCGCGTAGCGAGGTTGAGTTTTGCACCTTCACTTCCCGGATAGCGAGAGTCCTGACTGATGGCAAATGTCCAAGGAATTTTATGTAATTTTGCTAGTTTTTGTTGAAATTGTCGCGCAAAGCCTGTTAAATTGCCTTCAGGATAGCGCTGCCGCTGCTTTTGCAGGCATTCATCTAGCATCTGAGCATCCAGTGCAGCAACCGTCATTCCCTGGCCATAAACGGGGTTGAAAGCGCAAACTGCATGGCCGATAACTGCCAAATTTTCAGGATAGCGGGAGAGGCTTTCGTAGTGGCGCAAACGGTTTTCTGTACCTCGATAGCTATAAACTGGTGTGATGGCTTCTGCGTCTTTAATCGCATCATAAATTGTCGGGGTTGGCAAAGTGCGGGCAAATTCTAGAAAACCTGCTTCGTCTGCGGGGGGGTAATCGCGATCGCCCCCAGCAAGAATTGCCAGCCAGCGATTGCCTTCGATCGGAAAAATTCCACCGCCACGGGTGCGAAATGGCGGTGCTGTTGCCACAAATACTGGCGCAGTCTCTGACAATTTACCGCTGCCTTCATAGATGCGGCTGGCATAGCCGACAAAAGCATTGATAACGGTTTCTTGCGGAGGTTCATAGCCCAAACTTTTCAACCATTTAGGTGTTTTGGAAACTTTGCCGCCAGCATCGACTACTAAATCTGCATACAAATTCTCTGCATGGATGTTAGCCGGGTTGTGACGATCGCGAAAACGCACCGATACGCCAGCCACTTCCGCGCGCGAGGCATTCGCCAGCAACCCCGTTACTGTGCCTCCTTCGAGGAAATGCACGTTCGTATTTTCAGCCAAGCGGCGGCGAATTTGCCAATCAAGTAAATCCCGACTGAACAAAATTAAATCATTTAGATCCGGGCTAAAGTGCGGGGCCCAACCTGCCGGACTAAACCACCCGATCGACCTCGGATCTACACTAGGAGCACCAGCAGCTACCAGTTCGTTTTCCAAGCCGGGAAAAAACTCTTCTAGGATGATTTTTCCCCGATTTAAAAGGACGTGAAGGTGACGGGATTGAGGAATACCGGGGCGAGGTGCGGGTTTTTCTGGAAAAAAATCTCGTTCAACTATACTTACTCGATCGAAGTGTTTTGCTAATACTCTAGAAGCCAACAGTCCTGCTAAACTGCCGCCAATAATAATTGCATGACTTTCTCGCTGCACGATCGAATCCCTTCAAAGCTAATTTGCTATGGCATTGGTTGATGAATTGTGAACAATTTGTCTGGGGTTGTGTGCCGACTCTTAATATCGATCGACCCAAGATTTTCCTCTGCGATTATTTTACTCAGACTTACCATTACTAGCATCTATCTCGGCTATGCCGCCGCGCACCTTACTCCTAACCGAGAACTAACAACTTCACAACTGCCAATTTACATAGCACAACTATTCCTAAAGTGACAGCCGGCCGCAGACATATTTCTACACTTCCAACTGTAGGGGGATGCTTTAGCTCGACAATAAGGCGATGCTTGCCATTGGGGGCATGAGTCTAAAACTATACATTGGTTAACTTGCGCCAATGAGCGCGCGCACCCACTCCTTAACGAGGAATATACTATGTATCAAAATTTGCCAATAAATCCACAACTGTATAACATCGGGTTCTGGCTGGCTCAAGTGCCAGTAGAGCAGACTACTACAACAAACACAGCAGAAGACGCAGCACTCCTGTATTCCGGGCCGCAATTTTTTATCGCCTTGATAGCTGGAGTGGTACTCGCCTGCGCTTTCCAACTCTTGCTAACAAATTTATCAGTAGCCGCGGGTCTTTCGTACATGGGACAATCCCACGACGACGGCCACCAGTCGGATAGCGGCAGTTCCCCAGTCCGCCACATCGGCAGAAAAGTAGGCACTTGGACGCTGATTACCGTCACCATCGCCCTATTCTTTGCTTGCTTGCTTGCAGTAAAGCTCAGCTTGATTAGCAGTCCCGGTTTAGGTGCGATCGTCGGTTTAGTCGTGTGGGCCACCTATTTCTCAATGCTCGTCTGGGTGAGTTCCACCACCGTCGGTTCCTTGATCGGTTCCGTCGTCAACAGCGCCACAGCAGGCTTTCAAGCCATTGTCGGCACCGCAGCCTCGGCCATCGGCGCCAAAGCAGCCAGCAACCAAGTAGTCGCCACAGCCAAAGCAGCAGCAGCAGCAGTGGGCCATGAACTTGGTAGCGCGATCGACCCCACAAGCTTGCGCGAAAACGTCGAAGACTACATCCAAAGCCTCAAACCGCCAGAATTAGACATCAAAGGGATGCGTAGCGAGTTTGAAAAATTGCTCAACGATCCGCAACTAAAAACCATTGCAGCCGAAAATTTGCCGAATCTCGATCGGCAAACTCTCGTAGATTTAGTAAGTTCGCGATCGGACTTATCAAAACGCGACGTAAACCGGATTGTAGACCAACTCCAAGATGCTTGGAAACAAGTAGGAAAACAAGGGCAGCCATCAGACGGCATCGCGCAATTAGTAGACTATCTCAAATCTGCCAAATCGGGAGATTTGGTCTCAGATAAATTGGCAAGTAGGGTAGAAAAAGCCCTCAGCAGTCTGGGCGGTCAAAATTCTGGACAAAGCCCGAACATGATGTCCCAAGCAACCACAATGGCAGTCAATGCTTTAATGGGAATAGTATTGGGTCGCACGGATATTTCTGACTTGGATGTTGAAAAAGTAGTCGGTCAGCTCAAAGAAGCGAAAGACAAAGTTACCCAGCAAACTGATAAAATTACCGCTCAAGTCAAAGGCGAACCCGTAACTTACAGCCCAATTCGTGCCGACGTAGAAAACTACCTACTCAACACTTATTCGTGGCAGATGAACCCCCAAGCCATCGAGCGCGAATTTCGGGACGTTCTCTACGATCCTACAGCCGATCCGGGAACTGTGCGCCGCGAATTAGAAAAACTAAAACAGTCTAATTTTGCCGAAATCTTGGCTAGTAGAGGTGTTTTTACCCAAGACAAAATTAAACAAATTTCCCAGGAATTAGAAGCAATTAGACAGCGAGTTTTACAAACCGTGATCTTTGCCGAGGAGCAAGAAAAATCTCGCGATTTGCAGTGGCGGTTGGAAACTTATTTGAAGCTGACGCCGAAAGAGGAACTGACAGCAGCAGGTATCGCGAGGGATTTCAAAAAAATCTTAGAGGATTCCGATGCTAGTTACGAACAGTTGCGCGATCGGCTTTCTCCTTACACGCGCGACAGTTTCGTGCAAATTCTCCGCAGCCGCGAAAACTTCGGATTCCAGGAAGTAGAACAGATTGTTCAAGAGTTGGAAAGGACGCGAGATGTAGTTTTAGCAGATTCTAAAGGTCTGCAAGAAGCAGCGCAAGTGCGACTAGACAACCAGTGGCAAAGAGTACAAGAATACTTGAAGTCTACGGGCAAAGAAGAACTCAATCCCGAAGGCATCAAGCGCGATTTGAAAACGCTGCTGGATAACCCGGAAGCGGGAATGTGGGCCTTGAGAGCTAGAGCTTCTAGGTTCGATCGCGAAACTTTGGTAAAATTGCTATCTAAGCGGAAAGACCTCAGCGAAGACCAAGTAAATCAGCTTATCGACAGCGCCGAAGAAAATTGGCACGGCGCGGTGCATGCGCCGCAAAAGTTGGCCGAAAAAGCTAAGGATCAGTACGACCAAACCACAACCGCCCTTGCAGATTACCTTCGCAATACTGGCAAATCAGAACTCAATCCTGAAGGGATTAAGCGGGATTTGACAAAACTGCTGGAAAATCCCAAAGAAGGAGCTTTAGCGCTGCGCGGCCGTCTGTCTCAAGTCGATCGCGATACTTTGGTAAAACTGCTTTCTCAGAGACAAGATTTGAGCGAGGAACAAGTCAATCAAATTATCGACCAAGTACAGGAAACCCTTGGCTCGATTGTGAAAGCGCCGCGCCGTTTGGCAAAACGGGTGCAAAGCCAAGTACAGGATTTTCAGAGTGTTTTAGAAGATTATTTGCGTAATACGGGCAAGGATGAATTAAATCCCGAAGCCATCAAGCGCGACTTGCAACTGCTGCTGCATGACCCGAAAGTCGGCGCTTACAGTTTGGGCGAGCGCTTGTCACACATCGATCGAGCTACAGTTGTTTCTCTGCTGTCTCAGCGGCCGGATATTTCTGAAGCAGAAGCCAATCGCATTGTCGATGGAATTTTGTCGGTGCGCGATGAGTTCGCACTGCAAATTCAGAAAATACAGGAGGGTATTCAGTCGGTAATTGACGGGGTTCTCGGAAAAATTCGGGATTACCTCAATTCGCTCGATCGCCCTGAACTCAACTACGAAGGCATTACGCGGGACGTGCGGAAGTTATTTGACGATCCGCAAGCCGGATTTGATGCTTTGCGCGATCGGCTGGGTCATTTCAACCGCGATACTTTAGTAGCATTAATGAGCTCCCGCGAGGACATTTCCGAAGCAGATGCCAACCGCTTGATCGACCAAATTGAAAGAAGTCGCAACAGCGTCTTGCAAAGAGCAGAACGCTTGCAGCAAGAGGCACAGCTTCGCCTCGAAAGCATCAAACTGCAAGCCGAAAAACAAGCTGAAGAAACCCGGAAAGCTGCAGAAGTTGCCTCTTGGTGGCTGTTTTTCACGGCTCTTTCCTCGGCCGCTGCTGCTGCTGGCGCCGGTGCTTTAGCCGTCATCCGATAAAAAAGACTCAAGTTGCGATCGGATTGCAGATAGTGCCTGATATGAGTTTCTACTGATATCAGGCACTACTGTTAGTAAAGGATTTGATCGGGGAGTAGGAACGGGTGTATTTAATTTTTTGGTATTGTTTAAGGTTATTGGTAAGCCCGCTCCTATCGTTTTTTTGAAGATGGTAAAAAGCGTGAATTTATACATCTTAATTAGCAGTTTTGATCCATTCAAAATATAAAAGTGAAAAGCCTATTTTTTTGATTGGTGTATATTTTATTGGCAGATGTCATAAATAAAAAGTCGCCGGATATTCATTGCCTCTGCTATCACAATTTTTGAACGCGGTTCAACCTTCTCGGCTGGATAGGCTTTTAGGCCTATTCCACCACTCCTGCAAGGATTGCTATAAAACGACAAAAATCAAAAAAGCTGCTGGAATGAGAACCTTTTTGCGCGCAAAACTCGATCGACCAGTCCGCTCTCTCCTCAATACTTTTTTGGTACAATATATAGTTATGGTTCTCAACCCAGCACGCCTGTTCTCCCAACCGCCCGCCTCCCTGGCTGCATCAGTATCAAACAAACGCGAACTGTTTTGAGTTCGATCGGCAGTTAATTTTGAAGATGCCGATCGTCAGGTTATAACTTGTATGTCATAGGTTGTGCATAATAGGGAACTAAAGCTGTGAAAATACTACACTGACTGTGGGGGGCAACATACCGGATGCCTTGGAAATACCAAGGGCTTTGCCAAGCCAGCCCAGAAAAGTCCAAACACGCAGGCCCTGCGCGAGCCAATGCTAAACAACTTACGTCTCAAACCTCTCCTGGCTAGTTGCCTAGTAGCACCGTGAGGAGGGCGACGCCATGCAACTCCGAAAAAAAACACTATTAATCATCGGTGCAGCGCTGATCAGCCTGATTGTGGTTCTCTATGCCACTGCATCAACTATTTTGCTGCATGATTTTCACAACCTGGAGGCACAGTACGTCCGCCAGGATGTCGCACGGGCTTTGGACGCATTAGATGATGACTTGTCGAATTTAGACACCAGCGCCCAAGATTACGCCGAGTGGGACGATACTTACTCTTTCGTCGAAACACGGAACGAAAATTTTGTCAAGTCAAATTTCGTCGATTCGACATTTATTTACTTGAGACTAAACTTATTGGTGCTGCTTGACTCCAACGGTAAGACGATCTTCAGCAAAGGTTTCGACCTGAAATCGCAAACCGAAATCCCGATTCCCGAAAGCTTAAAACAGCACTTGACCGAGGCGCTACTAGACTCATCGACAGTCGATGGCGATCGCCCCGCCAAAACAGGCGTCCTCACCCTGCCAGAAGCCAGACTGCTGATTGCCTCCAAGCCCATCTTGAACAGCAACTCCCAAGGGCCGCCGCGGGGGACGCTGATCTTGGGACGCTACCTAGACAGCAGCGAAATCGGTTTGCTTTCAGAACTGACTCACCTGTCAGTGGATTTTAGATTGCCGAGTTTAGATTTTAAAGTTGGAGCCGCGAACTACTCTGGGCACAGCGCCAAGGCGCTGGCTCGATCGAGGCAGGAGTTGGAAAATGTCAAACTCAAAATTTCCAACCTCAAATCAGTAGAAATTTTAGTCGAGCCACTCAGCGACACCTTAGTCGCAGGATACGCCCTGATTCGGGACATCCACGGCAACCTAGCGCTGCTGCTGCGAGTAGAGACCGATCGCATCATTTACAGTCAAGGTCAGGCTACCTTGGAGCTGTTTACCTTATCAATACTGGCAGTAGGTTTAATATTTAGCGCCATCACCCTGCTGTTGCTAGAAAAATTAGTCTTAGCGAGATTGGCGGCCTTGAGCACCAGCGTCAGCAACATCGCAGCCAACGGCGACCCAAGCTTGAGAGTTCCTATGGCCGGAGCAGATGAACTCGCAAGCTTGGCCGACGCCATCAACCGAATGCTAGAAGCATTAGGCAATTCTCAAGTCGAACGTAATGAAAGCGAAGACCGCTATCGGTTGATGGCAGAAAACTCAACCGACATGATCACCAGACACGACCCCAAAGGCGTGTTTGTTTACGTCTCGCCCGCCAGCCGCGCTTTGCTGGGATACGAACCTTCGGAACTCATCGGCCGCGTCCCCAAGGATTATTTTCACCCCGACGATTTAGAAACCATCGCCAAAGCTCACTGGAAAGTCCTGGCACTCCCAGTTACTTACACCGTCAGCTACCGCATCCGCCGCAAAGACGGCAAATACATTTGGTTTGAAACCACCGGCCGCACGATCAGCGATCCCCAAACCGGCGAAGTCCAAGAAATTATCGGCATTTCCCGCGACATCAGCGTGCGGAAGCAAACAGAACAAGAACTGCGAGAAAGCGAAGCTGCAATCAAAGCTTTGTACCAAGTGACTTCGGCTCCCCGTACAGACCCGCTCAACCACCTCTCTACCTTTGATTTGCGCCTCCAAGAACTGCTGGCAATGGGATGTCGGCATTTAGGCCTGTCCGTGGGAATTTTGTCCTGCATTCAAGGCGACAACTATCAAATAATGGCTGTTGAGTGTCCCGACGGGTCGATCGTCAAAGACCAAATCTACGATCTGGAAAAAACTTTCTGCGTCGCTACGTCAATGGCAAAAGAACCGATCTACTTTGAGTCGCTGAGATTTTCGGGTTTTTCCTTCAACACGCACGATCGAGCTTTCCCCATTGAAGCTTACATGGGCATTCCCGTCACGGTGGGAGGTGAAGTTTACGGCACTCTGTGCTTCTTTTCTCCGAATCCTGTGACAGAACCGTTCCGAGCTGTAGACAGAGAGTTGGTGAAACTGATGGCTCAGTGGGTGGGAAGCGAACTAGAACGCCAGCAAACAGACGTAGATTTGGCAAAAGCTCGCGATCAAGCACTGGCGGCTACTAGAGCCAAAAGCGAATTTTTAGCCACCATGAGCCACGAAATTCGCACTCCGATGAATGGAGTCATCGGCATGACCGGTTTGCTGCTGGATACCCCCTTAACTCGCGAACAGCGCGATTTTGTAGAAACTATCCGCAGCAGCGGCGATGCCTTGCTGACGCTGATCAACGATATTCTAGATTTCTCGAAAATTGAGTCGGGCAAATTGGACTTGGAGGAACATCCGTTTGACATCCGCACTTGCATTGAGGAATCTCTAGACTTGGTAGCTGCTAAGGCGGCAGAAAAAAAACTGGAAGTGGGTTACTTGATCGATCGTACAGTACCGGTAACGGCGATCGGGGACAGCACCCGCTTGAGGCAAATTTTAATCAACTTGCTCAGTAATGCGGTTAAATTTACCGACGCTGGAGAAGTGGTGGTTTCGGTGACTGCCAAAAAGATTTCAGTACCGGCGGCTAAGGCTAAAGAACCGCCATTAATTGCTGGCGAATCGGTAGTAATTAACCCAGCATACGAAATACATTTTGCTGTCAAAGATACCGGTATTGGCATTCCGAGCGATCGCATGGATCGGCTATTTAAATCTTTCAGCCAGGTTGATTCTTCAACGAGCCGGCAGTACGGCGGTACCGGATTGGGTTTGGCAATTAGCAAGCGTTTGGCCGAAATGATGGGCGGCCGGATGTGGGTGGAAAGTATGGGTAGTGTGGCGGGCAATCCTCCTGCCCATTTTAGATCGTCGGCAGTTATTGATTTGGGATGGGCAGAATCTTGCGAAATTGCCGAAAAATATGGCTATGCCAAATCTGTACTCAGCAACCAGCCGATCGCCCAAAATACGAAATCCGTTGGCTCTACTTTTTATTTTAGTACGATCGTTTCTGGCTGCAAGAATTCCTTACCACTTAACTTGAGCAATTCTCAACCTGAATTAGCTGGCAAGCGAGTCTTAATTGTCGATGACAATGCTACCAACCGCAGAATTTTGACTCTCCAAGCTCAGTCTTGGGGAATGGTGGCTAGGGCTTCAGCTTCGGCTCGTTTGGCTTTAGATTGGCTGGCTGCTAAAGAAATGTTTGACTTGGCAGTTTTGGATATGCAAATGCCGGAAATGGACGGGTTAGCTTTAGCGGCGCAAATTCGCCGATATCCTGATTGCGAAAAGTTGCCGTTAGTGATGCTAACTTCGATCGGCAGGCCAGAAATTAACCCCCCTTCTATGGAGATGGATTTTGCTGCTTTTTTGAACAAACCCATCAAACAATCTCAGCTTTACAATGTTTTAATCAATATTTTTGGAGAACAGACAACTGAATTTAAAGGGCAGCGCACTACCGGGTCTTTCTTGCAAACCATACCCGTGCTGGCAGAGGACTTACCCCTGCGGATTCTGTTGGCTGACGATCATTTGGTGAATCAGAAGGTGGCTTTGCAAATTTTACAGCGGATGGGGTATCGCGCGGATGTGGCGGGAAACGGTATCGAAGTGCTCGAAGCTTTGCGCCGCCAGCCTTACGATGTGGTGCTGATGGATGTGCAAATGCCGGAAATGGACGGACTGGAAACTACCCGCCACATCCGCGAGCAATTTTCAGCAGATTTAACTTTAGAAAATGACACGGGAGAATCAGAACTTTCCGCAACTGATGAGCAATCTAATAATCGAAAATCGAAAATCGAAAATCGAAAATCGACTGAGGAATCTAACAATCGAAAATCGAAAATCGAAAATCAAAAATCGACTGAGGAATCTAACAATCGAAAATCGAAAATCGAAAATCGAAAATCGACAAGGCCTTGGATTGTGGCGATGACGGCAAATGCGATGCAGGGCGATCGCGAAGAGTGTATGGCTGCGGGGATGGACGACTATTTGAGCAAGCCGATCGCAATTGAGCAGTTGGTGCGAGCTTTGATCGCGTGTAAATCTCGATCGAACTCTGCATTCGATCGTCTGCAGCCGATCGTTTGTTTGGATGCGCCGACGGAACAGATCGAAGGAACGAGTGAATTAGAAGTGCGATCGAATGTGGCTGTTGCGGGAAATCCACAACAGACAATTCCCAATTCGCCGGCAGTCGTCGAGTGGGGTGCATCAAATCTCGATCGGGCTTTGTCACATAGCCACGAGTCCCTGAGTGCCAAGATTATAGAGGGACTGCGAGAAGTGGAAGCTTTAGACGAGGCGATCGAGATTTACCTCGAAACAGCTCCCGAACTGCTGCGAGGCATCTCTATGGCTCTGTGCAACGCCGATCCGCTGGCTTTGCGGCGATCGGCTCACTCTTTAAAGTCGATCAGCGGTACTCTCGGTGCTTTTCGCTTGTTTGAGCTGTGCGAGGAACTCGAAATCATGGGCCGCATCGGCACAAATGCTAACCAGTCTTTACCCGATCCGGCCTGCGCGCTTTTAGAAGAGGTTGAGGCGGAGTATCGAAGAGTGGAAACGGCGTTAAAAATAGAAATGCAGTACAGCGAAACAATGACAGAATAATTAACAACTGATAACTAACTATTGTTCGTGGGTGGGGGAGGGTTTTTGATATGGTTGGTTTTAGGCAGTAGACCTCTTGCAAAAATAGCTGGGACGGGCCGGAGAGCCCGTCCCACAAAAAGTTTTTTCTCTTGTGGGATGGGCCGGAGAGCCCGTCCGAAAATTTGATCGAAAGGACTTTTGCAAAAAGTCTATTGAGACGCGCTATAGCGATTCTAAATGAATTGTGTAATTGTTGTAGGGGCAAACCCCCCGTGGTTGCCCCAATCCGTGGGGGGTAGGCACTCTTAGCACTACCCCTACATATTTGTACAACTGATGCGAGGATTGCTATATATCTGCAACTTTTAATAATTGGTATAAAATCTCAAGTCTCAAATCTCAAATTCTATAACCTATGCTAGACCAACTCATCGGCAAACGCATTTCCATCCCCGAACAGTTCACCGGAACAGTCACCGTCGAAAGAGTCACCGCCATCGATGATACCGTGCTGTTACAAGTTCGCACCAGTGCCGGCGAATTGGGCGATGCCATGCTGAGTGCCGCAGAAGTCACAGAAATTTTAGCGAACCAACAACCCACCATCACTACACCCGTTGACAGCAATTCCTTCTTCCTATTTATCGAATCAGCCCGCATCAAAACCGCCTTCGCCTACGACCCCCACTTCGCAGTTAGTCTCAGCGGTGTGCGTCCCCTTCCCCATCAACTAGAAGCCGTCTACGAACGCATATTACCTCAAGTTCGCCTGCGATTCCTATTAGCAGATGACCCAGGGGCTGGCAAAACTATTATGGCGGGACTCTTACTCAAAGAACTCAAATTACGGGGCATTATCGAGCGCATTTTAATCTTAGCACCAGCCCCTTTAACAATTCAATGGCAAGATGAACTCCGCAGCAAATTTTCCGAAACTTTTGAAGTCATTAACTCAGTATTAGTAAAAGGTCAATTAGCAGGAAATCCGTGGGATAGGTTTCGTCAATGTATCGCCTCTATTGATTTTGCCAAACGCGATGACATCCTCCCCAGTATTTTACAAGTTGATTGGGATTTAGTGATTATTGACGAAGCACACAAATGTTCAGCTCGCACTCAGGGGGAAGATTTGCGACGCACTGGTCGGTATAAACTGGCTGAAGAATTATCAAAAATTAGCGATCGCCTGCTTCTCCTCACCGCTACTCCCCACCAAGGCGATGTCGATCAGTTTCACAACTTTCTGCGATTGCTAGATGCTGACCAATTTATTTCAAATCAACTCAACCCAGAAATTTTAAAGCTGAACAATTGCCCTTGGTTCCTGCGCCGAATCAAAGAAGAATTGAGAGACTTTGAAGGACACAAGCTTTTCAAAGAACGCTTTCCGATTACCGTCTCCTTTGACTTGTCGCCTGCTGAAAAAGATTTATATGACCGAGTTACTAAATATATTAACAAATATTTGGGCAAAACCAAAGGCCGCAAGCAAGCTGCCGTTGCTTTGGCGCGGACTGTTTTGCAGCGCCGATTGGCTAGCAGTTTAAATGCAATTTTTAGTTCCCTCAAAAGACGACAACGCAGGTTTGCTGAGTTATTAGAAGAACTCAGTCAACTTTCTCCAGAAGCACAGCACCAGCGATTGCTAACATTAGGCAAAATTCCTGACTCTGAACAGGAAAGTGAGGATTGCGAAGAGGAGCAATTAGAGGAATTAGCCATCGAGTCAACAGTATCTGAACAGTTAGACCAACTGCGGGAAGAATTGCAGGAATTGGGTAAATTAGTTAAACTAGCTCAAAAAACCATTGACATCGGCACAGAAGCTAAACTCAATAAACTCAAAGAGTGCGTAAAAAGAGCAGAATTTGAAGAATTAAAAGACGGACGCGGTAAGCTGCTGATTTTCACAGAACACCGAGATACTTTAGAGTATCTTAAACAGAATCTCACACAGTGGGGTTACAGCACTTGTGAAATTCACGGTGGGATGAATGTGTTGGCCAGAAAAGCCGCCCAGAAAGATTTTCAATTTAATAAGCAGATTTGTTTGGCAACAGAAGCGGCAGGGGAAGGGATAAATTTACAGTTTTGTCGCTTGATGATTAATTACGATTTACCCTGGAATCCTAACCGTTTAGAGCAGCGCATGGGGCGAATTCACCGCATTGGCCAAAGCCAAAATGTTTATATTTTTAACTTTGTTGCCATCAATACAGTTGAAGGTCGCGTTTTAGATAAGTTGCTAAGTAAACTCGAAGAAATTCGCAAAGCAATGGGCGATCGCGTTTTTGATGTTATTGGTCAATTGCTGCAACTAAATGACATGAGATTTGAGGATTTTTTGCGAGAAGCTACTTACAGCAAAGTTTCCGAAGATGAAGTTTTAGAACAATTAGAACGGCTTGACCCCAAACGCCTAGAAGAATTAGAAAAAGCAACGGGTGTCGCCTTGGCTACTTCTCACGTCGATTTATCTCAAATTCGACACACCAAAACTCAAGATTATGTCTCGGAAGAACAGCGGTTAATGCCGCGTTATGTGGAAGAATTCTTTAAGCGAATTTGTGATTTCTTGCGGATTAATTTAGAAGTGCGGGCTGATGGTTTGTGGCGGGTAAGTTATGTGAAAGAGGAATTTCGCTCAAATCATTTAGAAGCAGTGCGGCGGTTGGGTACACCAGAGAAAAGTTATCCCAAACTCACGTTTTATAAAGAACAATTAGCAGCCGCGTCTCATCAAGATGCCGATTTGCTTTCACCCGGACATCCCCTATTTGCGGCGATTGCTGAACGCTTAGACCTTCAATTAAATGAGGAAATAGCTCATCATTGTGCTGTTTTTGTCGATGCTGATGCTCAAGAATATTATCGCATTCACTTTTTTAATGTTCAGGTTGAAGGGCAAGGCAAAAAGGGAGAGAATCGAGTTCTTAGAGCTAAATTGTGTGCGGTTGTTGAAAAGGCTTCAGGGGAATTATCCCTAGCTTCGCCAGATTGTTTGCATGATTTAGCACCCCATCCTGTACCAATTCCTGATTGCCAATTTCCCACACCCAAACAACAGCAACAAGCCGAAAACTGGTTGAAAGTCAAGGTACAACTAGGGTTAATGAATGAGGAACGATTGCGCTGTAGTAAAGAATTACAAATTCGCCAAGATTACTTAGAACAAGCGATGGAAAATACTATTAGAGAATCCCAATCTACTCAGATGAAATTGGCGGCAAAAGTGGCGGCGGGAGATGAAACTTATCGGGTGGCGAGAGATGCGGCTCAAAATAAGGTGCGGGATTTGCAAGAACGTTATAAAAATAAGCAGGGAGAATTGGATTATCTCAAAATAGTACGATCGGGCAGAGTGACTTATTTGGGAACCGCTTTGGTGTATCCTGTACCTGTAGAGGTCTCTAGTCCGGGGATGCGGAACGACCCAGAAGTCGAAGCATTTGCCATGCAGTACGTGATTGACTACGAAAAACAGCGGGGATGGCAACCGGAAGATATTAGTAAAAATCACGATGGTAGTGGGTTTGATATTCGCAGTTTAGGGCCTACAAATCCAGAAACGGGAATTGCCGAGGTGCGTCGAATTGAGGTGAAGGGAAGGGCTAATTTGTATCAAGAAGTAACATTAACTGTAAATGAGTGGCGCAAAGCACAACAGTTAAAAGATTCTTATTGGTTGTATGTTGTTTGGGGTTGCGAGGTTGAAAATCCGCAGTTATTAATTATTCAAAATCCTGCTAATAATTTAGCGACGGATGCTAAAGAAATTAAGCAAGTTACTCGGTATATTATTTCTGCTGAAGCGTTGCAGAAAAATAGTGTATAATATGAGGTGGCTTTGTATAGCAACCGCCAAAGCGATTAGTGCAGTAGGGGCGGGTTCGCCCGAATCTGTGACACTCATCGACAAATGATAAAAACCCGCCCCCACCCCACGACTATATTCAAAATCGTCCTAACCATCCGGGCGATTGCTATACCTGACAATGACAGATGGCTTCGTCATTCTTACACGACAAACAAAAAAGACTACCAACCATGACAAATGACCGCCGCTTAATTGAAGACTTTATCCCTATCAAAGAAATCTCGGTAGAAGCTGCACGGGAGAAGTCGATTCGCAAAGGTCACATTTCCACCCTACATTTATGGTGGGCGAGACGGCCTTTAGTCGCAGCAAGAGCGGCGGTTTTTGCATCCCTAATAGCGGCACCAGAAACACCACAGAAGCGCACAGCATTGAAACAAGCAATGATTGATTTGTGTAAATGGGAAGCTGGACAACCTACTATTGATAAAGCGAGAAAGCAAATCCTAGAAGCGCAAAAACTCCGCCTGAATTTACCGCCAGAAACACCATTAAATCAAGTGCCGCCACCAAAGGTTTTAGATATGTTTTCTGGCGGCGGGGCTATTCCGTTAGAAGCGTTGCGTTTGGGGTGCGAAACCTACGCAGTTGAACTCAATCCGGTGGCTCATATTATTGAGCTTTGTACGCTAGTTTATCCCCAAAAGTACGGCAGAAAATTGGCTGATGAGGTGGAAAAATGGGGCAATTGGGTGATTGAAAAGGTGCGGGGAGAAATTGGTGACTTATACCCTGATATTAAGGTGGGGGAAGTTGTGCCGCAGGAATCTGAGCAATTAGAGTTATTTGCACCAAAAGTCAAGCAATTAACTCTCGGACAAAATCTCACCCCAGTTGCATATTTATGGACGCGAACGGTTAAATGTCCTAACCCTGGTTGTGGCGCTGATGTTCCTTTGGTGCGGCAAACTTGGCTTTGCAAGAAGCCTAAAAAGTATGTTGCACTTAAGGTGATTCCTAATCACGACACAAAGCGGGTTGAGTTTGAAGTTGTCGAGTCTGCAACGGAAAAAGGGTTAGGTTTTGACCCGGCGGCAGGTAGTTCGCGGGGTACTTCAACTTGTCGTCATTGTGGGACAACTGTGCCTACTAAACCCTATATTCAAGAACATGGAAAAGCTGGTAGAATCAGTCATCAATTGATGGCAATTGTTTGTAATACTTCAGGAGAAAAAGGTAAAACTTATTTGAGTGGTACAGCTTATGAAAAATATATCCCTAATGAAATAGAAATTAAAACTAGGTTACAAAATTTGGTTAAAGAAATAGGAATTAGTACCCCGGATGAACCTGTAAAAGTGTGGTCTGGTGTTTTTAATGCGCCTCTATATGGTTTAGATACATTTGAAAAGTTATTTACCTCCCGTCAATTGCTGTCGCTGATGACTTTTGTGAAGTGGGTGAGGTTGGCGCATCAGGATATGGTGTCTCAGGGGTATGAGGAGGAATTTGGGAAAGCCGTTGCAACTTATCTCAGCCTTGGGGTTACAAAAGTTGCTAATAGAGGTAGTAACTTGGGGGTTTACCATACAGGGCGCGAAACTATAGAAAGCCCTATTGGTAGCGGCAGGCTACCGATGTGTTGGGACTTTCCCGAAACTAATCCAATAGGAGGGAGTTCTGGTAACTATTCTGACGGTTTAGACTGGACTATTCAAAACGTGCGAAACTTGGCAGAAATTAGTAATGTAGCAATTGCTAAAAGACAGCCTTGCCAAAAATTAGATATATCCGATTCTAGCTTAGATGCAGTTATTACTGATCCTCCTTATTTTGATGCTGTTCCCTATTCAGATTTATCAGACTATTTCTATGTATGGCTAAAACGCAGTATTGGACATCTTTTCCCGGAACATTTTTCTAGTCCACTTACCCCCAAAAAAAACGAAGCCACTATGGAACCTTCACGACATGGGGGAGACAAGAAAAAAGCAGCCCAAGCTTATGAAGACTTGATGCACAAAGCATTTTGTGAAGCCAGCAGAGTGCTAAAACCAGGGGGCATGATGGTTGTAGTTTATGCCCACAAAACTACCGCCGGTTGGTCAACATTAATTGATTCTCTCAGGCGGGCTAAATTTACCATTACTGAAGCATGGCCGCTTGATACTGAACAGCAAGGAGGATTGCGCGGTCTTAGGGCCTCTCTCGCTTCCAGTATCTTTTTAGTTGCCAGAAAACGGGAAAAACCCCACCCTAACCTTCCCCTTGCTAAGGTGAGGGAACAAGAATTATCTAACTTCCCCCCTTACCAAAGGGGAACTGAAGGGGGTACAGGCGACTACGCTACAGAAGTCCGCCCATTCCTATCAGAAATCGTGCGCGACAGAGTAAAAACCCTGATGTCAGAAGGAGTTACCGGCGCAGACTTAGTAATAGCTTGCATCGGTGCCGGACTCCGCGCCTACACCCAATTTGATCGCGTAGAACTCCCCAACGGAGACGAATTATATGCCAGTTCTTTCCTAGATGAAGTACAAAAAGAAGTAGCTGAAACCATCTTGGGCACAGTCTTAGGATGCGACCAAAAAGGAGTCTCAGCCGTCGATAAACCCACCCAATATTACATTCTGGGACGCTACGAATACGGCGAAGCCATTGTCGAATTTGACGAAGCCAACACCCTAGCGCGAGGTATAGGTGTCGAATTAGACGGCGCTAGCGGTTTAACTGACGGCAAACTTGCCCTAGTCAAAAAAACCAAAAATCAAATCCAACTAAAAGACTATCAAGAACGCGGCGAATTAGAAGACTTAGGCCTTCAAAAAACCGAAAAACAGCAAACCTTCAACGTCAAACCCCAAGCCATAGGCAACGCCCCTAGCTTAATTGACATCCTGCACCGCTTGCTGTGGCTATCAGAAAATAGACCACAAGGCATCTATGAATTTTTGAGTTTAGCACAGCCAGACACCACCCAATTGCAGTTAGTAGCTCAAGCCTTAGCGGGTCGTGCTTTAACACCAGAGGCAGGAGGAATCGAAGGCCACACTACGAACCGTACCAAGGAACAGCAAACAATAGACACCTTACTAGCATCTTGGAAGCGACTTATAGAAGAAAACTTATTTACTAAAGGGAGTTAAGTTTTAACCCAAACCCTACAATATAACGTACCTTTAGCCCTAGCAATGAATACAGAAACCAAAAATTATGAACACCGCTTACCAAATCAAACCCTGGACACAAGTTGTTACTCCCCACGCCGATATTTTAGAGGGAAAACTAGATAACGCCACCTACGCGGCCAGCTTAAGTTCAGTTGTCCGCAATTCCCCAAACTGCCCCAAAGTTTACCGCGATGCCCGTGATTTTTTTAATGCTACTTATCTGACAGCAGAATTGAGAAAACTATTAGAAAGTGTTGTCAAAGGATTGTGTGGGGAAGCTGGCGACAGAGTATTACAATTGCGTACACCCTTCGGCGGCGGTAAAACCCACGCTTTACTGTGTTTATATCACCTTGTCCAACACCGAAGCCAACTGCAAGGAATTCCACAATTAGACACATTACCCAACCCAGGCGAAGTTAATGTGATTACCTTAATTGGTTTAGATATTGATATCACCGGCATTCCTATTGAAAACGGCCCAACTGTTCTCACACCTTGGGGCTATTTAGCTTGGAAAATTGGCGGTTATGAGGCTTATGCCCTGGTGGAAACAGAAGATAAACAACGCATTGCTCCTGGTAATGACAAGCTGCGTCAAATCTTTGCTGACAAAACAGTTTTGCTGCTAATGGATGAGGTGATTATCTATGTCGAAGGCGCAATGGCTTTAACGGTAGGGGAATCAAATTTTGGTCGGCAAATCCTCACTTTTATTCAGAAGCTTACTGAAGTTGTCCGCGAATTGCCCCGCGCAGTTTTAGTTTATTCTCTACAAGCTAGCGTGCAAGAAGCTTTCGGGAATGAAGGGGTATTAAACACTTTAGATAAATTAGTCAGTCGCATTGATGCGAAAAAAGAACCTGTGACTGGCGATGAAGTAATGCGCGTCATTCAACGCCGCTTATTTGCTGATGTGGGCGACCCAGCTATCATCAAAGAAGTGGCGCGACAACAAGCTGAATTATACCGCAAATTTCGGGAAAGTTACGCAGAAACTAATCGGGAAAAACAGCAAATACAGCAACAAGTAGAATTACTAGCAGAACGTATTGAAATTAGCTATCCTTTCCACCCGGATTTACTTGATTTAATGTATCATCGCTGGGGAAGTTTACCGAGTTACCAGCGCACGCGGGGCGCACTACAATTTCTGGCTTCTACTGTTTACGGTTTGCGAGAGGCAAATGATACTTCTTGGCTAATTACTCCCGCTAATATTCCGTTCCATAATGAAGCCACCCGCAGCGCTTTCTTTACCCAAGTCGGAGAAAGGGAAGCTTACAGTTCTGTCTTGAATGCTGACTTAATTGGTCGTAAAGCTAAGGTCAAAATAGTAGATAATCGCATTGGTCAAGATTCCCCGGCTTTGGCACTGTTAAAAGTAGGAAGTCGCCTCACTTCTGCTATTTTAATGTATTCTTTTGGTGCCAGAGGTGGAGAAGACCGAGGCATTTTGGAGCAAGATGTTATCGCGGCTTGTCTCGCCCCTGGATTGGAGCGCACAACAATCACGGCGACGCTAAGTGACTTGCGAGAACAGTTGCTTTATTTGCACTATGTCGGTAAACGCTATCGCTTTGAAACTAAAGCGAATCTGAATAAGTTAGTGGCGGATGAGGAAAGCAATATTAGTGGGGAAGAAGTGTTAGAACGCATCCGCACAGATTTGAGCAAGGCTTTACAAAATCCTCGCGGCAAAGTCGTGTTGTGGCCGAAAGATTCTGCGGCAATTCCTGATAATGTTTCTCAGTTTAGTGTTGTCTATCTTGACCCAAGCTGGGCGGAAAAAAGCCAGGAATTAATATTAGCTGATGCCTTGACATGGCTGGAAAATCGTGGTAATGATAAACGGGATTACAAAAATGCTTTGGCGTTTGTGATTCCGAAGGTGGTGCAGATGGAGAAGGCGCGAAAGGGGGCGCGGACAGCGTTGGCGATTTCTTCTCTGCTAGAACAGAAGAAAAAATACAAGTTCACTGCGGGAGATACTGAGGAATTGACTAGCAAACGTCAGGAATCTGCGAATGAAATCAGCGCGGCAATTCGCCGTCTCTATGAAGATATTCTGCTACCGGTGCCTGACACAACTAGCAATGCTCCTCTGCGTTTGGAAATGATTGATTTGCAGTCTCAGCTTAATACGAGTCAAAACCTGCAAGACCGGGTATTGGATGCTCTGAAAAATTATGTTTTTGATTCAATAACGCCTACTAAGTTAGTGCGGCTTTCGGGTTTGGAAAATTCGGAAACTGAATTTATCAAGGGTGAGGAATTGGTGGGTTATTTTTTCCGCTTCCCCAATTTTCCGAAGTTGTTGGGTGTTGATCCGATTAAGAAAGCTATTCTGGAGGCGATCGCCAATGGCGTTTTGGGTTATGTCCCGCGCTTGACTATCAATGCCGATCGCCCTCCGAATGTAGAAAATCCTGCCCTCATCAGCTTTGCTAAGGGAATTCCGGCCGATGAGTTAGATTTGTCGGGCTATTTGTTGTCTCCTAGCTTGGTAATGAAGCTGCGGGCGCTCGTACCAGCAGACGAAAATCAGCAAATTCTGGTTTCTGACTCGGAAAATGATAGCAATACCAGCAGTGACGATGTTTGGGGTGAAGTCAGCCGCACAACCAAAGCGACAGGGGAAGACAAAAAAACCGTTGAATATAAGTCGGAAACAAGCAGCATCAAGCGCTGTGTTTTGGCTGACATAGTAGACGGGAAACAAAAAGCCCACCACTACACTTTGAACGCGATTACTAACAAATCTAAACTTTTTCAGTTGTTTGAAGTGCTGCAAACACTATCTGACAAAGCAGATAATATGTCAATTAAAATTGACATTAAGGCAGACACAGTTAAGGAATTTGACCCAACTTGGCTCAGGAATGCGATCGAAGAACCTCTCGACGAAATGGACATTCAGGCATCTACACGGTTGGAGTAACAGCTTCAGGGTGTAAGCTGTTGGGCAAATAAACATTGCATATTCGGGCGCTGCTGGGAGCAACGCCCCACTGATTGTTTGATTGATTTTTGACACACAATGTTTATCTGCCGCAACAGCTTATAGGGTTAATCCAAGTTTAGTTCCTATTCTCAGTCGTTGGGTGGGGGCGGGTTTATTATATTGTTGGTTTCTGACATAAATGGTTGGTGAACCCGCCCCTACGGTAATT
>NZ_JAUBOV010000210.1:0-1174 GCF_036700405.1 Microcoleus sp. T3_D1 | reverse complement strand
GAACTCCTGGCCTATATAGTTTTTTTTCTGTAATTTGTCAAGTACAATTTATACCAAATTAGATGCGATTACCCTGCAGAGTTGCAAAGGTTGAAATTCCTAGATCGATACCAACTGAACTATCAGAAGATGGCAAGACTTCGGGTTGAACTTCCACGACAAAACTGAGGAAATATCGGTCAGAACTGTCCTTGATGATTGTGACTGAACTGGGTTCTGAGGGCAACTCTCTTGTCCAAATCACCTTAAGCTTCCCAACTTTAGCTAAATAAACCTTCTCACCTTTGATGGAAAATCCTAGTTTAGTGAATCGGGCGGATTGTTGAGATTTCCGCTTTTTAAAACGAGGGGGTTTAACTTTTTGTCCCTGACGTTTCCCTTTACATGAATTGAAGAAGTTTTGGTATGCTTGCTCTAAATCGTTTAAGGATTGTTGTAGGGGAACTGCTGAAACTTCTGATAACCATTCCCGTTCCTCTAACTTCTTAGCTTGAGTGATAAATTGCTTTTGAAGTTCGGCATTTTTCGGTTTCTTTTGGCCTCCAATATATTCAGAAATGCAAAAACCTAGACTATCGTTCCATACTACTCTGACACACCCAAATAACTTGGCTAACGCCAATTTATGAGAGGGTGTCGGATAGCATCGGTAGCGATATCTAGCTTTCATTTGTTTTTGATATTTACTGTCTTTATCTTAACATAAACCAGAAGAAAAAGCCGTCCTAAAAGGACGGGGCTTTAAACCCAAAATTTTCGGTAATTAAAGTCACGGTGACAGATGAAAAAGTAATTGTGGACTTAGCTGATGGTCGCAGTTTGAGCGTGCCCTTAGCTTGGTATCCCCGTTTGTTGCACGGTACCCCGGAGGAAAGACATAATTGGCATCTACTTGGAGATGGTTATGCCATTGAATGGGTTGATTTAGACGAACATATTGGAGTTGAAGGTTTGCTAGCGGGCCGACGCAGCAGTGAAAGTCAACGATCGTTTGAAAGTTGGTTAATTAACCGCAAGACTGATCGAAATAATCCAGAACGACTAATACAGCATATTCGGTGGTTGATGAAGTACAGTAGCCGCTATATTTATATTGTGTGAGTGCGATTCGTTTAACCTAAATGGGTAGCAATACTCAGGGAAGGTTAGCCTAACCAACTGGTTAGTATAACTG
>NZ_JAUBOV010000209.1:0-1178 GCF_036700405.1 Microcoleus sp. T3_D1 | reverse complement strand
TAAGTAGGTAGGCGGGAAAAAACCAATCTATGTAACAAAATATTAAGTTACCTAATTGGAGTTAAACTTAAGACGTTGCGTAGTGTAATTTCCCCTTTGTCCTCTAACTTCTACTCCATGAATTACGGCATAGGCTAGTTCTAATTCATCATCAAACATTTGTCCTGCTAACTCATCTTTCTTAATGTGTTGCCACTCCAATTCAATGGGGTTCATTTCCGAACAATACTTGGGCAAAAAGAAGATATATAAACCTTGCTTTTCCCAATGCGGCCATAACTCTTGGACTTCTTTGCATCGGTGTATTGGGCCATTGTCTTGTACGATTACTCTCGGTCGTCCAATTTCAGCAGCTTCCTGGGCTTCTCGTTCCATCATTTTGATATAAGCTTTTCGATCGACACCCCCAATTACTAAACCGTAGACAAAACTTATGTCAGGTTGAAGAAGTCCGATAATACTTAGTCTACGACCACGCCGTTTCGTTTGTTCTAACCGTTTTTGCTCACCTATTGGGTAATAAGTATAACCGGGCTCACTCCACATACAAAACCCTGATTCATCTAGATACTTTAAGTCAATTCCTCCCGCCTCTGCCTCTAATTGCAACATATCTAAGTCAGATTGCTTCGTTTCTTGTACTATCGGGTCTTGTTTTTTTTTGTGACTTTTTCTCGCTCGTTTCCAAATAAACCTTTTTTTTTTAAGTATCCGTCTTAATCGATCGGCACTTAGTTTAACAGAACGTTCTTTTTCTAATTTCTGGACTAATTGAAGACTGTTATATGTACGTGATTCGTTTTTGAGGCATTCTTTTAAAAACTCTATATCTTCCTCTTTCCACGTTTGCTTTGCCCCTCGACCAGGCAACTCCCAAAGCCCTTCCATGCCTAGATTAGACCATTTATGTAAAACCTCTCTCACTGTTTGTGGAGTCCAGTTAAAATGAGCAGCTATTTTTTCAACGTACCAGCCATGTGCATTTAATCTAATTACTTCTGCTCTATCTTTGACTTTTTGTGGTACAGCAGCAGTTCTCAGTTTTAATAGAGTTTTGTCTTGCTCTTGAGTCAGGAATACCCTTAATCTAGCGCCCATATATTGAGTTACCTCAGTAGATATATTCTTTTTGTTTACTTATCTTAACATAGTTCGGTTTTTTTGCGCCGACCTACTTA
>NZ_JAUBOV010000015.1:0-113074 GCF_036700405.1 Microcoleus sp. T3_D1 | reverse complement strand
GTATTGTACAATACGCGAGCGGGGACGCTCGCACTACAATAAAAAAAATGCTTTTTACAAAACTGAGATGCTCCCTTATCCCTGGGGTCAATCTAAAATCTAAAATCTAAAATCTAAAATCTAAAATCGATTGAGGCACCTTACTAATTTTGCCGAAAAACCATTTAATTTTCTGTGCTTTTAATCGGAATCTTGAGCGTAAATTCAGTTCCTTTCCCTACAGCAGAAATACAATTGATTTCACCTTTATGTTTTTCGACAATAATTGAATGGGAAATCGCTAAACCCATCCCCGTCCCCGAACCTATTGGTTTTGTAGTATAGAAAGGGTCAAATATCCGCTGCTTGACTTGAGCGGTCATCCCTGCACCGTTATCAGCAATTCTAATCACAGCGAGAGTACCTTCTACCTCTGTACGAATGCGGATAATTCCCGGATTTTCGAGCGGTGGTTGTAAAACGTCAATAGCGTTAGCAATAATATTCATAAACACCTGATTCAACAGTCCGGCGTAGCACTCCACCAGTGGCAATTGCCCGTATTCTTTAACGAGTTGAATTGCTGGGCGATCCGGCTGAACTTTCAGACGGTGTTCTAAAATCATCAATGTGCTGTCGATGCCTTCGTGAATGTTAACCTTTTTCATGTCAGATTCATCGAGGCGAGAGAAATTCCGCAAACTCCGCACGATATCCCGGATGCGAGTAGCTCCCACCTGCATAGAAGACAGGATTTTAGGCAAGTCCTCTAGCACAAAATCCAGCTCTAAAACTTCTATTTCTTCCTGAATCGCTGGAGGAGGTTCCGGGTATTCATCTCGATACATTTGCAGCAGTTTCATCAGGCTCCTGGTGTATTCTTCTGTGTAGGTAAGATTGCCGAAGATAAAGCTAACTGGGTTATTGATTTCGTGGGCAATTCCTGCTACCATCTGACCGAGACTCGACATTTTTTCTGCCTGCACGAGCTGGGTTTGAGCAAGCTTAAGTTCGCACAGAGTAACTTCGAGTTTGGCTGCTTGTTCTTGCGCTATCCGGGCTGAATCGACGCTTTGAGTGTAGAGTTCCGCTTGACTGATGGCGATCGACAATTGATCGCAAATTGCCGATAGCAACTCCACTTCGTCTTTTGTCCACCTGTGGATCTCGCGGCAAGAAGTGCAGCCAACAACTCCAGTTAAACCCCCTGCACTCTTAACCGGCAAATCCAAGACAGACTTGTAACCCACCTGCAAAAAGAATTCCCTTTCTACTGGATCGCTGAAAGTTGTAACATCATCTATTTGATAGATTTCCAAATTAGCTATCTTTTGCGCCAGCGTCCCCGTTACCTCAGCAGGGTAATAACCCAAAAGCGAGAGCAAGTCATCATTTTTAGCTTCGTGGATGATATCCCAAGCGGGCGTCTCGGCCTCGGGCGTATACCACATAAACAGACAGCGATCGAGTTGCAGCAAGTCGCGAATTTGCCGCACAGTTGTTGCCAAGATAGTATCTAAATCTAGAGAAGCGCGGATTTGACTGCCTAGCTGGTTGAGCAATTTTTGCTGCATTGCTGCTGCTTTTGATTCGGCGGCGGCGAGGCGAGATTTTTCGTAAAGTTCGGCTTGATTAATGGCGATCGCCAATTGAGTTCCTACTGCCATTAACAGTTCCACTTCTTCGTCTCTCCACAGCCGCACCCCGCTGCAAGCACCGCAGAGGATCGCGCCAATTTGACCCGACTGTGTTTGAAGGGGAATGTCCAGCAGAGAATTGAGTCCTACAGACATTAAAAATTCCCGTTCGGCTGGATCGGTTAATGCCTCAACATCGTCGATCTGAATTATTTCCAAATTGGCAATCCGCTCACCCATAGAAGCAGTTGGCTCGACAGGATATAAACCCAAACGCGAGGGCCAATCGGCATTCTTTGCCTCGTATCTCACATTCCAAACCGGCGGCGAAGCGTCGGGTAAATACCAGATAAACTGACAGCGATCGAGTTGCAGCAAGTCGCGAATTTGCTGCACGGTTGTTGCTAAAATAGTATCTAAATCCAGAGATTCGCGGATATTGCTAGCTAGCTGGTTCAGCAGCGCTTCCTGCTCCGCTAATTTGCGGAATCTCGCTTCCGACTTTTGCAACTGTCTTTGAGCTTCTTTTTGTTTGGTAACGTCCAAACCCAAACCGATTAAGCCGATCGCGTTACCACAATCATCTTTGACCTTAGTTTTAATTGTGTCAAACTGGTGATATTCACCATCAGTAAGCTCTATAATTTCTTCCGTATAACATGGAATATCTTGGCTCCACGCTTGCGCGTCAGATGCCATGCAGTTAGCAGATTGTTCTAAGCCCAAAACTTCGGAATAGTGAGAGGCTGCTAAAAATCTTGATTCAGGTATAGCCACATCTTCGCAGAAAGTTTTGTTAACTAATAACATCCGCCCGCTAGCATTTGCCATCCATACCCAGATCGGAGCGTTGTCAATAATTGCCCTCAAAGTTTGCTTTTGTGTGGCGAGAGCAACTTCTGTTTGTTTGCGCTTAATTCCAAGGGCGATCGCATCGGCACTTGACGCCAAAGCAATCAGCGTTGATTCGTTCAACTCCTGGCGAGCAAACATCGCCATAACTCCCAGCAACTGATTGTCAACAATTAGCGGATATCCAGCAAAAGCCACCATTCCTTCACGCGCCGCCCATTCTTTGTCCTTGATGTGAGGATCTTCTGGGAGAGAATTAGTGATGTGAGGTTGTCGCTCCAGGGCGATTAAACCAATCTTGAACTCACCGACAGCAATGCGGCTGTGAGCGCCGTCAATGCGAGTATACATCCCCGCGCTTGCTTGCAGTTCCAATACATTTCCCTCTTGATTCAGCGTCCAAATCCGAGCAAAGGCAACATCCAAATGGCGCACAACTGCATCGGCGCAATATTGCAAAGTTGCAAGCAAAGTCTGGTTTTGAGTTAGACCAATTCCCACATCTGCTGTGAATAAAGAAAGTTTTAATTGTTCTGCTAAAGCTTGTTCTGCTATTTTGCGCTCTGTAATGTCCGTAGCAGCACCGAGACGCTGCTTAATTTTTCCCTCCTCTGTTCTGCTAAACACAATTTCCCGGCTGACTAGCCAGCGCCAACAGCCATTTTTGTCGCGCACCCGGTATTCGTACTCACCAACTTCGCCGTCGGGAGCAGTTTCCAATGGCTGCAAATATTCTGGAAATTTAGCTAAATCATCAGGGTGGATAATGGTCGGCAACAGACTGCTGCCCATTTTTTGAACTTCTTCGACGGTATAGCCCAGCGCGACAGTGATTTCGCGGTTGTTGTACACATTTCGCTGCTCGATCTCGTCGTAGAGATAGAGAATATTCGGAGTAGCATTGGCAATTTGTTCGATAAAACGCTGGCTTTCTTGCAGCGCTGCTTCTGCTTTTTTGCGATCGCTAATATCGCGAGCAACTCCCACTACACCCGTGATGTTTCCAGCTCGATCGCGCAAAGGACTTTTGGTAGCAAGAACTGTCAGGATGTTGCCCTCGCTGTCTTTTACTACTTCCTCGATCGTTTCCTCAATACCTGATTGCCAGATCCGGCGGTCATTTTCCACCAGCATCTGTGCAATCTCCGGCGGAAATAATTCTGCATCCTTTTTGCCAATAATTTCTGATTTTGGCAAGCCAATAATTCCCGCCGCCGTAGAATTGAGCAATAGGTAGCGGCTCTGAGTATCTTTGACAAAAATGCTGTCGCCTGTACTTTCGATTACATTTTCAAACAGGATGTTGCTCTCTATTAGCGCTGCTTCTATTTCTTTGCGATCGCTGATGTCGCGAGATACGCCAACTACGCCGATAATATTTCCTTCGGCGTCTTTCCAAGGGCATTTTGTTGTTAGTAGCGTCCGATTTTCGCCATTTTTTGGTACAATTTCTTCATAATTTAAATATTCTCCCGCTGTCACGAGCCTGCGGTCGGCTTCGATAATTTGCTGGGCTATTTCTGGGGGAAAGAAATTTGTATCGTCCTTGCCGATCATTGCCTCCACTGATGTTGAGAGCCAGTCAGCAGCAACGGAGTTAGCGATCGCGTAGCGACCTTGAATGTCCTTGACAAAAATGACATCCGGCGTACTTTCAATCACCGATCGCAAAATAGAATTGCTTTGCTGGAGGGACTGTTGGGCGAGTTTGGGATCGGTAATTTCGCGGCCGATACCATACATCAATTCTTCCTCGCAGAAAGGGGTAGCAGTCCAGGCTATCCACTTGTAAGACCCGTTTCGACAGCGCCAGCGGTTTTCAAACCCAACGGTATTATTCCCCGCAGCAATACTTTCAGCTTGTTTTAGAGTAGCTTCGCGATCGTCGGGATGCACGAATTCAATGAAGAGTTGGCCAACCATTTCGGCTTCGGAATAGCCGAGGATTTTTTCTGCTGCTGGGTTGATGCGTTTGAAATAACCGTCAAAACCAATGACGCACAGCATATCTGGCGAGAGGCTAAAAAAGCGATCGCCCCCGTTGGGTTCGCTGGATGGGCGATCGCTTCCGGCGAGGGCGCAAGAGGTGTTTGAGTGCGCCGATACCGCCAAAAAGACAATATTTGCTATTCCCAAAAATCCCAGGGCGAGTGGGCTATCGTAGAAATTATCACCGTTGCCAGCTACGAGCCACCCATTTAAGACAAGCAGTACAATTATCAAAATTGAGAATACACTGCCAGGGGCGATCGTCGCTAGGCTAATTTTTTTTTCATACTCCTTGCTGCCTTCTGCCTTTTCTATTCTGGTGACTGCTGCCGTAATTTTTGGCCACAACACTTGCAGTAAGTTCGATAATTTAGTGCTTTTTGATTCTTCGATACGAACAGAAGATTTCATTTTTTTACTTTTGATCCCGTTTTACGTGCGGTGAGCCAAAATTACAATAAAGCTGTTTAAATATTGTAAAACTTTCCTAGCTGTCGAAATCTAGCCTTTTAAAATTTGCGTAAATCTACGCAACCTCACGAGATAATTAAGTGTATTTACGGAATTAGGGAGCAATCTCTTTTTAGCTGGGGTGGGCATTTTCTACTTTTTCCGACTCATAGAGAGAGTTTATCTATAATACTACGCTACTTATTGTTCTTAGTCATTGGACATTTAGCCTAATCTAGCTAATCCTGGACGCAGAACCTAATTATGTAGGGTTCTGCTGAAGCAGCTTACCGCGTTATAGTAGCGTGTTATACCACTTTTATCGTCCAGGAATGACCGGGTTTGATGTAGGAAAATACTGCGTGGAGCGCGCTGGCTGTGGGTTGAACAACCCGGAATATTAGTCAAGTTCAAGCAGGTTGAATTTGACAATAAATTATGAAGTTACAATAAAGATAAACTGCGGATTTCTGAAGATAAAATGACAAAAATATTGGTAGCATTTTTTCGTTGCACTCCTATTTTCGCGCGTAAGGGCTAATTAGTAATTGGTAACGGCCAATTGGTAATTGATACGAGTTTAAAACACTAGATATCAATTTTGTTGTGATTCATCAGCAGGCGATGGGGGCCAAGGCGCCACAGCACCCAAAGCAGATTTGCGGCCTAATTGCTGTTGCCGAATTCGCTCCAAATTCCCCGCAGGAATAGAAGCTATGAGTTGCCGCGTGTAAGCTTGCTGCGGTTGGCGGTAAATGCGCTCGGCAGTGCCAATTTCTTCGATTTTACCTTTGTTCATGACGATCGCGCGATCGCTCATAAACTTGACCACGCTCAAATCGTGAGAAATAAAAATATAAGTCAGTCCAAACTCTGTTTGCAACTCCTTCAGCAAATTTAAAACTTGCGCCTGCACCGACACATCTAATGCCGAAACCGACTCATCGCAAATAATAAACTTAGGATTCAAAGCCAAAGCTCTAGCAATACAAATTCGCTGCCGCTGTCCGCCCGAAAACTCGTGAGGGTAGCGCCGCATAAAATCGGGATTTAAACCCACTCTCTCCAACAAATAAGCCGCGCGCTCGCGCTGTTCTTTGTGGTTCTTACCAAAGCGGTGAATCACCATCGGTTCCATCACCGCATCCCCAACATTTAGGCGCGGATCGAGAGAACTAAAAGGGTCTTGAAAAATAATTTGCAGATCGCGCCGCAGCCACCGCAATTTGCGATCGTACTCTTTTTTCATCCGATAATTAGCCATCCACTGCGATGCCGAACTACTTTTCGCAGGAGGCGTAATTTCTTGACCTTCAAAAAACACTTGACCGCTGGCGATCGGAATTAATTGCAGCAAAGCTCTCGCCAAAGTTGATTTGCCGCAGCCAGACTCACCCACCAAACCCAAAGTCTCGCCAGGGTAAACCTCAAAAGAAATATCGTTTACCGCCATAAATAAGCGTTTAGTTTCGCCAAACATTCCCTGCACCGGAAAACCGACTCGCAAGTTATCAACAGCTAGCAAAGGCTCGGAAATATTCGGCAGCCGAGGCGGTTTTCCGGTGGCAAAAGCGGGATTTCCCCCGCTGTTGTCGCCGTCTAAATCGGCATTTTTCTCGACAATTACTAATTCGCCGCTAGCATTTGTGGTGACATCCATAAAATCGGAAACTGTCGGCAAGCGGCGCCTTTGCCGATCGAGAGTTGGGCGGCAAGCTAACAGACCTTTTGTGTAAGGATGTTGGGGATTGCTGAAAATTTGTTCGATCGCACCGCACTCAACAATCTTGCCCCGGTACATCACCGCCACCGTATCGCCAATTTCAGCAATGACGCCCAAATCGTGGGTAATAAAAATCATTGCCATGCCTCTAGAGTCGCGCAACTCCCGCAGCAAAGCTAAGATTGTTGCCTGCACGGTTACGTCCAAAGCCGTGGTAGGTTCATCAGCAATTAATAAAGTTGGATTGCAAGAAATGGCCATTGCAATCATCACGCGCTGGATTTGACCGCCTGAGAGTTCGTGGGGGTAGCGATCGAGCATAGCTTGTTTTTGGCCGTTGACGAGCTGCATCAAATCGCGATCGTCCTCCCGAACCGCTTCTTGTCGCAAAGCCAAACACCTCTGCCTGAGCTCATCGTCGCCCGGTAGCAGCTTCACCTCTTGCAGCAGAGAAGCAGCTTGGCGCCGCGCTTCTGTCTGCGACACCTGTTGGTGCAAACAAATGGCTTCTGTGAGTTGAAATCCGATCGTATAAACGGGATTTAGCGAACTCATCGGCTCTTGAAAAATCGTCGCAATCTGGCTGCCCCGGTATGTTTGTTTTTCCCTGTCCGGCATTTCCAGCAGATTAAGGGGCCCATTGCTAGCGCCGTCTTTTGTCGAATAAAACCAAATTTCGCCATCGATTTTCGTTGAGGAACTCGAAAGCAAACCCATCACAGCCAGGGATGTTACCGATTTTCCCGACCCCGACTCTCCCACGATGCCCAGAGTTTGCCCTCGCTTGACCTCAAAGGAAATGCCGTCAACCGCTTTGACGGTTGCAGACGCATCGCCTGCGTCCGCAGATTGAAATTGAACCCGCAGGTTGCGAACTTCTAGGACGGTTTCACTCATGGAAGTCTATGGCAAAAATTAAAGGGAGATTAAGTGGATTGTAGCAGGGCCTGTGGAAGGCAGAAGGCACGGGGAAAGTTTTAAGATTGCTTCGTTCCTCGCGAAGCGTGGCAATCAGAAAACTCAGGGCTAGTTATAGCGGATCTCAATCAGGTGAGGTACTCGCCGGCTGTCTTACCAATTTCGCAATCGAAAATCGAAAATCGAAAATCCCAATCAGTACCTCACTCAATTGACAATTGCCATAAGTGCCTTCTGCCTGCAATTTTCCTCAAAAACCGATGATTTGAGTGTCAGCAGGCAGTGCAGTGGCTTCGGAGACCTTTTTAAACACGGTTGCCTGTTCGTTTAAGGCATTAGGTCTCGCCTGTCCGGGATTGGTGCCTTCCAACTGAAGGCGCATTTGACCTTCGGGAGTCAACTCAAAAACAGTCTCAACGGTTTGTGTGCTGCTGAGGCCGACATCAATGTGCATCGGTTTTTCACCGAGATTAACTTTGTACCTCATTTCTTTGGCGCGGGCGGCTCCGTCGGGGCCTTTCGCCATGAGAAACAATTTGCCTTCTGGGGCAAAGATGAAGGTGAAAGACTGACCGGAGGCTGTGCCTTGCCATTGGCCTAGAAGTTGCGTGTCGATGCTGCTAGCGGCCGGGGCTGCTGTTTCTTGGGCAATTATTGGTGCCGCTGCGGATGCGGGGCCGTGTGAAGCGGTGAAGCTGGCGAGGATGCCGAAGCAAAGGCCACTTGCGATCGCTTTGCCAATCATTTTTGAATTAGACATGAGACCGATCTAAAAATTGGTTATTTGTTTTGTACACTGTAGCGGTAAAACCGTACTTTGTTTAGTTTAAATCCCTTTTAAGGATAGATATAGGTTGCGGTTCCCACCTGCAACGCAGTTGTCATCCCCAAACTAAAGCTTTTCCTGAGCTTGTTGAAGGGTCACGGGGCTTTCAGTTTTTTTTTATTGTAAAATCCAATACAAATTCGGCTTAAGCTGCACAGTTCGCTGTTCTGAGTAGATTGTTCTTAACTCAAAACAGCTAATTGACTATTGCGTTCGATCGCACTCCCAGATAGTTTGGCAAATCGATCGCATTAATAGCCTTTCATTAATTTTTTTCAGTATCGGGTTCGACTTGTTCTGTCGGAGATTCCGGCGCGGGTTCCTGTGGATTTCGCGATCGTTTCATTCGCTCCAATGCCTCGGCGTAAGACCAAGCCACGTTCACAAGAAAAGCTTTCGCCATGCCGGACAAATTTTGTGCATCCTCGGTTTCAGGCGCTTCAGCTTTTTGGTTGCCGTCGTTCATCATGTTTTTGTTTTCTCCCGGGCAGGTTTTTCTAACGATTTTTTGCAGTGTGCGATCGATACCCAAAAATTATGATTTTGCTTGCACCCGCACCCTACTTATCTTTGAGGGTATGACCTTGATTACCACAAATAATATCATAAATACGCTGATTCGATGACCCAATCAGAAAGAAACCTTAACTTCGCTGGTTGCCCGCAGCACTGACTCTTGCTGGAAAGTGCGCTTGTAAGTTTCGATAATTTCATGAATAGCTTGATTTTTTTCAGGACTACTTTCATAAATTAAAATAACTATTTTAGAGTTTTCTCTAATCAGAATTCCCGATTTGTTGAGAAACTGCCCGGAGCCGTCTAATACGGTTAGCCCTTCCCGAAAGCGAGGGGTAATAACCGCCTTGACAAACTCCTGCCATTCTGATTCAGAAATTGTCTCGCCTCCCGGTTTTGTTAAGCCAAAAAACAGTTCATCTTTGAGGAGATTTGTTTGCTTGGCATTAGTCTCCGAAGTTTCGGGAAGTTGAGCGCGGGCAATTGTCGCAGGACAAATAGGCAGGATGAACAGCAGGCAGGTCAAGCAAAGACAGTTAAGATGTTTATTCATCAGGAATTACGCGGAAATTCTATATTGTGGGCCGTTGTTTCTAGCGTGCCCTTGAAATGCTGATTGAGAATAAGCTGTTGGGCATCTAAATTGTATTTTTTGGGCGGGCTCTTAGGCCCAACCCCTACTCCCCACAAGACTTTTCTTAAATTTGACTCTACAATTTAAATGCACTTCAGCTTACTGCAATATCTCAGTTTTAACCACCGAGTCTGATCAACGGGTTTTTAACGCAAATTTGATTTAATTTAACATAAAAGACTTCCAACTCAAAAACCCAGTTTCACCTGAGAAACTGGGTTTTTGAGCATCTGTTCTAGTTTATTTATGCTCGCCTACTTGATTGCGTCTGTCGTATTAAGCTGCTACGCATCTAAATTGAATACAGAGACGGGCAGGATGCCCGTCCCACAATAATTGTAGAAAAATTGACTGTCAAATTAGATGCACAGCAGCTTCAGTAGCTCAACCTATTTAAACGTCAAACTTTTCAGGTGTGGAGAAACCCGGAAGGGCGAGCACTCTTGCCTACGCCCCCAAAGCAATCAGGTTTCTCAGTGTTATATTAGACCTCTTGCAAAAATAATTAGGACGGGCAAGATGCCCATCCCACAAGAAAAAATAACTCTTGTGGGACGGGCATCTTGCCCGTCCCATCAATTGATGAAAGGATTTTTGCAAGAGGTCTATTTTTTTAGTTGGAGCTACTAATCCTTTAATTCGCGGATACTTCTCTTAGCAGTGTCTTGGTACATCTCCCCGAATTCTTTCACGGCTGCTCCTGCCTCTTGCCCAATCTTCTGAACTCGTTCGCCCGGAGAGTCTGATGTTTCGCGAGCTTCTTGCCTCCATTCCCGTGTTGTTTGGGGTCTTTCAGGATTGTTTAGATCGGCCTTTGAGCTGGCTTGCGCGCCAAAACCTTTGTTACTGCTTCCCGAATCAACATTTGTTGTTAGCAGCAGAAAACCGACTAGGACAACACTCAAAAAACTCTTGAGTTGAAAGCCCTTAAGCAGGGAACTGATGCGAGCAATGGCTGTGGAAATCAAATTCATCTCAGTAATACTCCCGAAGTAGATTGGTGATAATTTTGAACATTTTTTCATCTAATTGACTGGCTCCAAGATGAGCAGCTAAGGCGAGGTCTAGCCAACTTAGCTTTTACTTGCGATTAACCACCTAAATAGAGTTATAGGTTAGCGATAAAATCTGGTAAACACGCCACCTATTTGTCAGTCAATTAGCTTTTTCACACATGAATATCACCTTAACAGCCGCCAAAGAGTTCTACCTCTAACTAAAGTCATAACTTAGTTATAAGCAAAAAAAATATTTTTCAGCACAGGGTTAGACAATTTTTAATCAATGATGCTATGCAGGGCAAATTCTTATTGCAAGCGATCGCCCGTTTTCACGTCAAACCAGTGCAGCAACTGAGACGGAAAAACCAGCTCTACAATTTCGGAATTCCAGTGGCGGTCATTTGGCAGCAAAGCCCGCACCGTTACTGACTCCACACCTTTAACTCGGACGCTAACTAAATTTTGCATTCCCAAGTTTTCCACTAAAAAAACCTCACCTTTAATTGCCTCTGGGGCCGACATCTTGCCGGCCTCTGCATCTGCAAAGCCGACGTGTTCCGGGCGAATTCCCAACACAATTTCTGGCGGCACAGTCGGCATATCTGGTAGTCGAACTCTAAAATCGCCCAACTGAGCAAAATTGCCCTGGCATTTAAGCACGAGCAAATTCATTTGCGGGCTGCCCACAAAACCGGCTACAAACTGATTTGCCGGACGGGTATAAATTAAGTGTGGCGGATCGAGCTGCTGCACGTTGCCGCTGTTGAGAACTGCGACTTTTGTTGAAAGCGTCATTGCTTCGGTTTGGTCGTGAGTGACGTAAACTACCGGAGCTTTTTGGGAGGAAAACAATTGTTTGAGTTCGGCCCTAACTTTTTCCCGTAATAATGCGTCGAGATTGCTTAAAGGTTCGTCGAGCAAAAATACTTCCGGTTGGCGCACTAATGCGCGGCCGAGGGCGACTCGCTGCCGCTGTCCGCCTGATAGTTTTCCTGGTTTGCGATCGATTAATTCCGTCAATCCGAGGGATGTTGCAACTTCCGTCACTAACCGATTGATTTCACCGGAGGAGATTTTGCGAAGTTTGAGGCTCGATGCCATATTCTCGTATACTGTCATGTGCGGATAAAGCGCGTAACTTTGAAAAACCATTGCAATATCGCGATCGCCCGGTCTGAGATAAGTGACATCGCGATCGCCAATTCTAATCTCGCCCCTAGTTGGCTGTTCCAACCCTGCAATTAATCGCAGCGTCGTAGATTTTCCACACCCCGAGGGCCCCAGCAAAGTCAGAAATTCCCCTTCGCTGACATCCAAACTAATGTCTTTTACGGGAACTACTTTAGGGCTGTAGGTTTTATTGAGGTTTTTTAGTTGCAATTTTGCCATGATTTTTAATGGGTAATTGGAAATTGGTAAGAACAGCACGACACGGATAAACACGGATACACGGATTAATCTTCTGTTGCTTGTTTGACTACTGACTACTCTCCAATCTAAAATCTAAAATCTAAAATCTAAAATCGATTTATCCTTTTACCGCCCCCGCAGTTAAACCCTGAACTATGCGCCGCTGGAACACCAAAACCAGCAAAACCAAGGGCAAAGTTCCCAAAACGGTAGCTGCGGCGATCGGCCCGTAAGGAATCTCAAAGACTGACACCCCGCTGAGTTGAGCAGTTGCGACGGGAATAGTTTTCAGAGATTCGCGAGTCATAAATGTCAGTGCAAATATAAACTCGTTCCAAGCTGAAATAAATGTTAAAATTCCCGTTGTGACTAACGCGGGAAATGTCATCGGTAGCACGATTTGCCACAGCATTTGAAAAGTGTTGTATCCGTCAACTTTAGCGGCATCTTCCAAATCTTTGGGCAACTGTTGAAAGAAACTCCGCATCACCAAAATTGTCAGCGGCAGATTGATCGCGGTGTAAGGAATAATTAATGCTAAATAATTATTCCCTAAATCCAAAGCTTTGACAATTTCCAGCAGTCCCAAAAATAGCAGCACCGCCGGAAACAGCGTTACAATAGTCACAGTTGCCAGGATGATTCTCTCGCCCCACAGCCGCAACCGGGCTAAAGCGTAAGCTGCGGGAGCGCCTACAGCCAAACACAGCAATGTTGAAGTAATCGAAACAAAAGCGCTATTTAAAATGTAAAGTGCAAACGGGCGACGTTGGAAGAGGGACAGGTAATGCTCGAAAGTAATTCGTTTGGGAATGTAGACGTTTGGAATCGCCGAAATATCCGCATTTACTTTGAAAGAAGTTAGCACTTGCCAGAGGATTGGTGCGAGGAAATATGCGACAATTAAGAGGGCTGAGATTGGCAAGATTAATTGCCGGATGTTAAAGTTTTTTTTGGTAGGTTTTTCGCGGGCGATCGACATAATTTATACCAATGAGATAAAAGTGCAACTGTTGGTTATCTAAAATCCAAAATCCAAAATGTAAAATCGTCTTAGTTTCCTCCTGCTGCATTGGTGCGGGCTCTCGATAACAGGTAAGCGGCGATCGCAACTGCTGCCACTAACAGCAAAAAAGTACACACCACCAAAGCCGCCCCGTACCCAAAGTCTAAATACCTCATTACCGTGCTGTAAATGTAGATAGAAACCGTCTCAGTAGCCCCCGCCGGCCCCCCTCCCGTCATCACCTGAATCAAGTCAAAAATGCCGAAAGCTTGGGCAAATCTAAACAGCACAGCAATCACAATTTGCGGCATCAGTAGGGGTACAGTAACTTGACGGAAACTCTGCCAGCTACGGGCGCCGTCAATCGCGTGTGCTTCGTACAAATCACCGGGAATTGATTGCAATCCCGCTAGCAAAAGCAAGCTGACAAAAGGCGTGGTTTTCCAGACATCCGCTGTAATCACTGCCATCATTGCTAAAGTCGGATCTCCCAGCCAGCTAATACTATTTTGAATCAATCCTAATCGCCTCAAAATGTCGTTGATTACGCCGTATTGGTCGTTAAAAATCCACGCCCAAGCTACTCCCATCAATGCAGTGGGCAGCGCCCAAGGTAGCAAGGAGATTGTGCGAACAATGCCGCGCCCTGCGAAGGATTGATTTAAGACTAAGGCAATGCCCATACCGAGAATTAATTCCAGCACAACAGAGGCGACTGTAAATACTGTGGTGTTGGCTAAAGTTTGCCAGAAACGCCCGTCGCCTAACATTCGACTGTAGTTAGCAAAACCAGAAAAAACCAGTTTTAATTCTGTACCGAGGTTTTGGGTGAATAAACTCAGCCAAAAAGCGCGCAATATTGGGTAAGCAAATACTAGCATCAGAATTATCAAAGCTGGTGCTACTAATATCCATCCGGTTTTTTGTTCGCGCTGTCGCATCTTGTCTAATTGCATATTGTTCACCTTTAATTTATTTTTGGGCGGGTTAGAAGCCCAACCCCTACTCCCCACAATAAAAAAATTAACTCTTTGTGGAACAGGCATCTTGCCTGTTTCTAACTCTTTGTGAAACAGGCATCTTGTCTGTTTCTAACTTTTTGTGGAACAGGCATCTTGCCTGTTTCTGACTCTGTGTGGAACAGGCATCTTGCCTGTTTCTGACAGAGGCAAGATGTCAAATTTACGAAGCTTTGGGTTGTTTCAAACTGCCTAATAAATTGCGAGTTTCGCTAGCTGCTGCTTTCATTGCTTGTTCTGCACTCATTCTCCCGGTAAAAGCTGAACTCAAATAACGCTGCAAAATATCAGAAGCTTGAGCGTATTGTGCCAGGGGCGGGCGCAAAGCTGAGCGTTCCACTACTTTTAGCAGTTGCGGGTAGTGGGGATATTTGGCGACTATTTCTTTGTTGGTAAACAGCGATTTGTAACTGGGAACTAAACCGGTTTGTATAATAAATTTGCGTTGGGTTTCCTCGCTGGTAAGGTACTGAATTGCTTTCCACGCTTGTTCTGGATGTTTTGAGGTTTTGGCAATTCCCCAGCCCCAGCCGCCCAAGCAGGAACCGCCTGTTTGGCCGATACTGCTGAGCATGGGATCGATCGCAATTTTGCCTCTAACATTCGATCCCTCGGCATTTGCCAGCTTCCAAACATACGGCCAGTTTCGCAAAAACAGTGCTTTGCCGTTTTGAAACAACAGCCGGGTTTCTTCTTCGCCGTAGGTGGTGACACCCGGAGGAGAAATGCCAGAGGCGATCGTATTTTTGAGAAATTCCACTGCTTTAATTGCTTCTGGTTTATCTAAGCCAACTTCAAAAGTTTGCGGGTTAGCCCAAAAGCCGCCGAAACCGGAGAGCACTTCAACAAACATCGCAGATACTCCCTCGTATTGTTTACCTTGCCACAAATAACCCCAAGTTGCTTTTCCCTGTTTCTGCAAGTTTTGAGAGATTTTTACCATCTCTTCAAAGGTTTTCGGCGCAGGAATTTTCGCTTGTTCTAAAATGTCTTTGCGGTAATAAAGCATTCCGGCATCGGAAGCGTGGGGAATTCGATAAAGTTTGCCCCGATACCGCCCGCCTTCGACGTTACCTTGGATGAATTTTGATAGTTGTTCGGGGGGAATTCTGTCTGTCAAATCGCTTACCCAACCTGCGGCTGCAAATTTGGGAACCCAGACAATATCCATGTTGATGATGTCGTAGGGCGATTCGCCTAAAAGAAAGGCAGATGTGTAAAGATTTTCTATGAGGTTGCTGTCAAAAGGCCCTTCTATGAGGTTGATGCGAATGTCGGGGTTTTTCTGTTCAAATTCTTTGACAAAGGGTCTCCAGTTAACAAGGTCTTGACCTTGCATTAACATGGTGATCACGACTGGCTGTTGAGTCAGTGCCGGCAGAATAAATAAAAGCAAGACGGCGGCTAATGTGACAGCAAATAAGGCTAAAAGACGGGGACGCTTCTGGCTTCGTTGCAGCAGGGAATTTATGTTTTGCATTTGCTTTTGAGAAATGGCGGTGCGATCGCCTTCTTTCTCTCATAACTCGCTTTCTTTTGTTTCGCTGGATTTAGCGAGTTTGTGCAATAAAAGTTTAACTAAACTTTAGCTTACTTAATAATGCTTGAGTGAAGAGTGCACATTTTGATTTAAGTAGGTGAAAGGGGAGTTGAGTAGACATCTATCTATAGAGAGATATTGAGAAAATTGTCTAATATATAGCAATCCTAAATCATTTGTGAATTTCTTACTCCCTCCCCTTGGTAAGGGGAGGGTTGGGGTGGGGTAAAAAGTTGACGACTCATTTAGGATTGCTATAGCAGTTGTCAATCGGATGAAACTCACATCTTGCACCATTGTCAAGAACAGGCTTTTCGGCCTGTTCCACAATGAAATTCATCTCTTGTGGAACAGGCCGAAAAGCCTGTTCCTAAACAAGTAATTGAGAATTGTGCAATATCTCAGATGAAACAAAGTAGGGACTTACACCCAGCCTAAGTGGGAGCATCTCAGTTTTGCATTTACAGTGCGAGCGTCCCCGCTCGCGTATTGTACAATACGCGAGCGGGGACGCTCGCACTACAATAAAAAAAAGGCTTTTTACAAAACTGAGATGCTCCCGCCTAAGTCCCTACAGATGCTCGCATCCCATCTCTATTTATCCCTACTTTTAAGAGTGGGTATAACTTTTCTTGCTGGCCCGATCGACGATCTATTCTGCTCTAAAAACCCGGTTTCTGAGTAAGTCCTAAATACAAACTAAATACAAAAAACACCGCTCCTCAAAATAGGAGAACGGTGTATAGGGGGTGTTATGGGTTGTTGTCTGGGATTAACTTTAACAAATCACGATCGGCTGAGGCTATACCTTGTGAAGGTTAAAAAATTGGCACAAACCTGCACGATCGCCCGTCGCTCGATCGACCGCGAGCGATTAGCCCAACCATTCCACAACAGCATCCTGCTTGGTATTGGTGCGCCGTTCTGGGGTTTCGCGCTCGAATTTCATGTGGATGGCGCGGTTTTGTTCGCCGTCGGCTGCTACTGCAAAAATCGGATAGTCGATCAAGCCGTCTTGGAAGGACATCTGGAAGCGGAAAGTGCCGTCAGCATTGAGTTTAATCGGCTGTCCGCCTACGTAGACGGTAGCGTCGGGTTCGGTGGCGCCGTAGACGATCAGTTCGGCATCAGCAACTAACCAGAACTGGCGGGGGCGCATCGGGGCGGCGAAGCCAACTCCCGACATACCGACACCCGACATACCGAAACCTGACATGGTGAGACCCGACATACCGACACCCGACATGGTGAGGCCGGACATACCGACACCGGACATGGTGAGACCGGACATACCGACACCCGACGCGGTGAGGCCGGACATGGTGGGAGCCGCCCACATTCCAACGCCGGAGGGGAACACGTAGGAACTGAGAGCTTGTTCGTGGATGCCGACTTGCTGGACGGAACCGGCGACGTGCTGCATGGAACCGAAGACAGAACCCGCTACGCGCAGGGCTTCTGCAGATTCTGCCATGCCGAAGATTTGTTCGTAGATGGCGTTGCTGGTGCTGTAACCACCGCCATTGACTGCTTTTGCGAGTTTCTTGGCCGGAGGAACCAGTTCCGCGAAGGTTTTGCCCTGCAATTCTTCTTCCCAGTCGAGGGTGATGAATTGATCTTCAATCCAGTCGCTGGGATAGACGGGAGGAACGCGGACTTCGGCCGATCGAGCTAATACTAGCCAGCGGCCATCTGCACAGCGGTAGCCGATGTCGATCGCGTAGTCGCGATCGCTCACGGGGATTGGCACGTACCATTCCCGCGCCAGTTCGTCGCAGGGATATTCTTGAATGCTGTGCGGGCTTTGAATGTCGAGGTTAACATCTGTAACGTCGTAGATCCGCAGGGCGAGTTGCTGTCCTCCTTGGCGACGCAATTCTTCTTTGCGATCGTTGGGAATGTCCCAGTAAGTGTAGGCCCATTCAGGGTCGCGGGGCATTAAAACAACCCGGCTTTCGCCGTAGCCGTTAGGCAAATCTGCTAAACCTTCATCTACAGATGACAAAGAACCGCCGGTTCTATCTTCTTGGCCGAGTTCAAACTTTGCTGCTTCCACTGCTTCTTGTGCCTCTAGTTTGCGAGATGGACTGTATGAAAATTTGGTGCGCTGAATTTCTTGAATTGATGCCAGAAGTTGCGATTTCCGCATCCGGCTGTAGCGAGAGACTCCACATTCGCTAGCAACTCTGCGGAGTTGTCGCAAAGTCATCTCTTCTAATGGTGGGCGTTCTTTTGCCATGAGTTTGTTCTCCACTAATTTGGGATGGCGGGTTAGATTTTTCGTTTCAACACAAATGTGTTGACTTTTTGAGTTAGAAACTCTTTTAAATGCAAATACGATCGAGCTTCCAAATCTCTCCAACCTTTGAAGCCTTGATTGTTTTTAGCTTGTCTTTTCCCCAATGCGATCGAGGGTTGTGACTTCTTGGCTTCGGCGCGCACCGTCCGATCTAAATAAAACTTTTCTGTCGATTCTTGATTGACAAGATCGATTTTGTGAGTGCGATCGGTGCTGCTAGCAACGCTGTGCTGGCAGCACACGCGCTATTCGACTCCCAGTGCTGCTTAATCGAAGCATTTCTTTGGGATCGCTTTGTCATGACTCAATGTTGCAGACAAGTTGCGATCGGGTCAAGGGGTCTTTTGCCTCAATCCTGGGTAGTTATACGCATTTTCGTGATTTTGGGGATCACTTTGTCAGGGAATCTTGACATATTAGAGGTTTGGGGGATCGTTGTTGAAGGAAATGTCAGGATTTGATGACAAATTGCGATAGGGGGCTTTTGATGGGTTTGGAGGGTGGGGGCGATCGTTTATAATATGTCTGCCTTTAGTAAGATGACATTTTAGAAAAATTCCCGTTTTGCCCGCTGGATGAGTGAAAGAGGTGAAAAGCAATCACAATCACTCGCTGAGGAGAATCGAATGAGACTAACGGGCGATCGACGCAAACAACTAAAAGCAGCTCTTATTGATGCTTTCCCTACTCAACAAAAACTTAGCCAGTTTGTCAAAGAGGAACTCGAAAATAATCTGGATGAAATAGCACTAGGAAATGACTTAGGAGAAATTATCTTCAAATTAATTCAACATACAGAATCTCATGGATGGGAAGCTAAACTCATTTTCGCTGCTCGTCAGGATAAGCCGGGTAATCCAAAATTAGCTGCTTTTGTTCGAGATTATGAAACAGAGTATTGGGAAAACATAGCGCAACAGACAAACTTTTACAACCTGAAAGAACTTGATGCGAGCAAGGCCATAGTACAAGTGCAGGGAAAAGTTGTACAAGTAATTGAAAGCCATCCTCATGTCAACAATGAGTTGATGTCCTTATTACAGCAAATACTGGTTAAGTTGAACGAACCGGCGACACCTGCGGCGGGGAAGGTAAAATGGGCTGTACCTATAATTCCAGGAATTGTGTCCTATGAAGTGGAAATCGATACAGAAAATTCTTTAAGAAGGGCATTTCAGCCACTCAAACAACTATTTGAGGTAAAGTAACTCGCCCCGATACACCTTGCCCGTATCGGGGCTTGTCAGCATTTCGAGCAGAAGATAAAAACTTATTTTTTGGGCGTGAGGAGTTTGTAAAGCAGTTAGTCAAGGCTGTAAAACAACATCCTTTAGTACCTGTAATTGGTGCAAGCGGTAGTGGCAAGTCTTCTGTTGTGCTTGCTGGATTAATTCCTTGTTTGAGAAAAGAGGAAACTTGGCTGATTGGGTCTTTTCGTCCGCAGAGTCAGCCGTTTTATGGACTGGCTGCTGCTTTGGTGAGCGCGGGCTATCCACAACTAAATAAGGAGCTGCCAAACGAAAAAACTTCTAAATTGTTTGAACAGATGCAGGGGAGTAGAAAGTTATGGCAGGAAGTCACAGATATCCTGACAGAAAATCATGGTAAAAAATTATTGCTAATAATTGACCAGTTTGAGGAATTATACGCTCTCGATAGCGAAGTGCAGAAAAAATTTGTAGATGCGCTGTTGGAAGCAGTCAAAAAAAATCCCATTCGTTTCAAATTAGTATTGACAATTCGGACAGATTTTTTGGATTACATCATCAAGTATCCGCCATTTAAGGAAGCGGCATTACAGTCCGAAAGTCATAAATTTCTGGGATCGATGAATCCAGAAGAAATGAAATCGGTTATTGAGTTAATTGACCGCGATACCCAGGAGAATATCGTCGAATTAGAAGATAGATTAACGCAGCGGATTTTGGATGATGTGCAGCAAGCACCTGGAAATTTACCGCTGCTGGAATTTACTCTGACGCAACTGTGGAAAGAGAATAGGGGAGGAAGATTAACTCTTCAGGCATATGAAAAGATTGGAGGTGTGAAAAAGGCGCTCGCAAATCATGCAGACGAAATTTATCACCAACTGAATGAAGAGGAGAGAAAACAGGCACAGCAAATATTTTTACAGTTAGCAAGTCTAGGAGAACAGGCGGAAGATATAACTTTGGCAAGAGATACTCGACGGTTAGCGACTAGGAGTGAAATCGGGGAAGATAATTGGCAGTTAGTCATGAAACTAGCAGGTTCAGATCGGGATATACCAGATCGGGATAAACAGCTACCGCTTTTAGTAACGGGGGGGAATGATAAAACTGGGGAACAGACGGTTGAGGTTGTCCACGAAGCGTTGATTCGAGAATGGGGAAAGTTGCGGGAATGGATAGAAAATGACCGCACTTTTCTCACTTGGCGGCATCAACTGTGGAGACAAATAGCGCAATGGAACTCTGCGGATAAAGATGAAGGAGCTTTGTTACGAGGAAAACCTCTAGTTATTGCTGAAGATTGGTTACAAAAGCGCCCAGCAGAGTTGATAAATGAGCGCAAATATATCGAGCAAAGTTTGAAACTGCGGAAACGCAGGCGGCGCTGGACTATTTCAGCGTTGACTGGCTTTTTGTTAGTTGCGGGAGTGCAATGGGGGCAAACAGAATCTCAAAAGCAAAAACTTGAAATTAGCCAAGCGGAACTTAGGATTAATTATTCAAATGCACTCTTTAATGAAGGCCAACAGTTTGATGCACTCATGGAAGCTTTGCGAGTAGCAAAGCCACTGCGATCGCAACCCAAGCCACCAATGGAAGTTGTGACGGCGTTGCGACAAGCGATTTACCGGGTACAAGAGCGCAACCGATTGGGAGGGCATAGCTATTGGATCAATACCGTCAGTTTCAGTCCCGATGGTAAAATCCTGGCTTCCGGCAGTCGTGACAGTACCATCAAACTTTGGAATGTTTCCACAGGTCAATTAATCCGCACCATCAATGATAGCAACCCGATCGTTAGCGTCAGTTTCAGTCCTGATGGCAAAACCCTGGCTTCTAACAGTGGTGACAAAAGCATCAAACTTTGGAATGTCGCTACTGGCAAAGAAATCAAAACCCTCAATGGGCATAGCAATTGGGTTAATAGCCTTAGTTTCAGTCCCGATGGCAAAACTCTGGCTTCTGGCAGTGGTGACAAAACCATTAAACTTTGGAATGTCACTACTGGCAAAGGAATCAAAATTCTCAATGGGCATAGCAATGGGATCAATACCATCAGTTTCAGTCCCGATGGCAAAACTCTGGCTTCTGGCAGTGATGACAAAACCATTAAACTTTGGAATGTCGCTACTGGCAAAGAAATCATTACCCTCAATGGGCATAGCAATTGGGTTAATAGCCTTAGTTTCACTTCCGATGGCAAAACTCTGGCTTCTGGCAGTGGTGACAAAACCATTAAACTTTGGAATGTCGCTACTGGCAAAGAAATCAAAACTCTCAATGGGCATAACGCTTCCATCTATAGCGTCAGTTTCAGTCCCGATGGCAAAACCTTGGCTTCTGGCAGTTATGACAACACTATGAAATTCTGGAATGTCGATACGGGCGAAGTAACCATTAATTTCAATGAACATAAGGATTCAATCTCTAGCATCAGTTTTAGTCCTGATGGCAAAACCTTCGCTTCTGGTAGTAGTGACAAAACCATCAAAATTTGGAATGTGTCGATAGGCGAAGAAAAAAGCCTTAAGGGGCATAAAGATTCAATCTTTGAAGTCAGTTTCAGTCCTGATGGCAAAACCCTAGCTTCTGCCAGCGCTGATAACACCATCAAACTCTGGAATGTCGATACGGGCGAAGCAAAAACCCTCAAGGGGCATAAGGGTGCGATTCAAAGTGTCAGTTTCAGTCCCGATGGCAAAATCCTGGCTTCTGGCAGTCGTGACAAAACCATCAAACTCTGGGAACTCAAGACGGGGAAAGAAATCAAAACCCTTAACGGGCATAGCGATTGGATCTATAGCGTCAGTTTCAGCCCCGATGGCAAAATCCTGGCTTCTGGCAGTGCTGACAAAACCATCAAACTCTGGGATGTTGCTCAACGCAAAGGAATTAAAACCCTTGATAAGCATAGTGAAGAGGTCAATAGCGTTAGTTTCAGTCCTGATGGCAAAACATTGGCTTCTGGCAGCGATGACAAAACCATCAAACTTTGGGATGTTGCTACTGGCGAAGAAATCACACCCCTCTATGGGCATGATTATGCGGTTTATAGCGTTAGTTTCAGTCCCGATGGCAAAACCCTGGCTTCTGGCAGTGCTGACAAAACCATCAAACTTTGGGATGTCGGTGCAGGCACAGCAAAAAACACGCTCATTGGTCATATCGATGAGGTCTGGAGCGTCAGCTTCAGTCCTGATGGCAAAACCCTGGCTTCTGGCAGTGCTGATAATACCATCCAACTTTGGGATGTCGATACAGGAAAAAAAATCACCATCGACAGAGATATCGACGGGCATAGCGATAAGGTTTTTAGCGTCAGTTTCAGCGCCGATGGCAAAACCCTGGCTTCTGGCAGTCGCGACAATACAATTATTTTGTGGAATTTTGATTTTGAGGATTTACTGGTGCGAAGTTGTAATTGGATGCGTCCCTATTTACAGAATAATCCTAATGTGAGCGAAAGCGACAAGCAGCTTTGCAATGATATTGGCAGTCAAAATTAGAGTAGAGACAGGATTAATTGCGTCTGGAAAATCCGATGCAATTGAAACTGTGCTGGCACTACGCATTCAGAAACCCGACTTTTTGAATAAGTCGGGTTTCTCATGAGTCTTGTATAATAGGGCGAGCTGCTCGATCGCATTTATAATATTTCTCAAATAGGTAAACTTAGGTAATAGCCGATCGCGAGGCCGCACAATATGTTCAACAACACCATTACCATTCCCCAAACCTTCAAAGTAACTCACGAACAGTTCCAGCAAATTGCTGCCGTCAACCGTGAGTTAAGACTAGAGAGAACAGCTACAGGAGAATTAATCGTGATGCCGCCCACGGCAAGCGAAACAGGCAATCGAAACCTAGATATTTCAGGACAACTCTGGCTGTGGAATCGCCAAACCAAGCTAGGAGTAGTATTTGACTCTTCTACTGGTTTTCAACTGCCCAATGGGGCCGATCGCTCCCCAGACGCTTCCTGGGTTAAATTAGAACGATGGCAAACTCTCACACCCAAACAACAAGAAGGCTTCGCTCCCCTTTGTCCAGACTTTGTTGTAGAATTGCGATCTAAATCTGACAACATGGAACCATTGCGAGAAAAAATGCGGGAATACATCGCGAATGGATCTCGTTTGGGGTGGTTAATCGATCGCAAAAATAAGAAAGTCGAAATATACAGACAAAATCGGGATGTGGAAATATTAGATAATCCCAGCACTTTGTCAGGGGAAGATGTGTTACCGGGATTTGTCTTAGATTTAACAGATGTTTGGTAGCGACACCGAAAGATTCACCAACCGCAATATAATAAATTAGAGCCGTACATCAATCCCAAATCTCAAATCCCATGCCCCTAACGCTTTACAACAGCTTGACCCGTCGCGAATCACCTTTTGAACCCCTCGAACCAGGAAAGGTGCGGATGTACTGCTGCGGCGTTACGGTATACGATTACTGCCACGTCGGCCACGCCCGCGCTTACATTGTTTGGGACATGGTGCGCCGCTATCTGATGTGGCGAGGATACGATGTGCGCTACGTGCAGAATTTTACAGATATTGACGACAAAATTCTCAACCGCGCCCGCGAAACAAATTCAACAATGGAAGCCGTGGCGGAACGCTTCATCGAGGAATATTTTGTAGATATGGACAAGCTGAATATTCTCAGGGCCGATGAATATCCCCGCGCCACCCATACAATCGACGGCATTAAACGGCTGATTCACGAATTAGAAAATAAAGGTTATGCCTATGCTTCCGGCGGCGACGTTTACTACAACGTGAGGCAGTTTGCCGATTACGGAAAACTTTCGGGCCGCAAGTTGGAAGAGATGCAAGCCGGGGCTAGCGGTAGATTGGAAACCGCAGAAATAGAAGCTCAAAAAAAGCAAGATTCCTCTGATTTTGCCCTGTGGAAAAGCGCTAAACCGGGAGAACCTGCTTGGGATTCATCTTGGGGAAAAGGCCGCCCCGGATGGCACATCGAATGTTCGGCGATGGTGCGCGATTGCTTGGGCGAAACTATTGACATTCACTGCGGGGGTTCCGATTTAACTTTTCCCCACCATGAGAATGAAATTGCTCAATCTGAAGCCGCGACGGGCAAGTCACTTGCTAATTATTGGATGCACAATGCTTTTGTGACTGTCAATGGCAAAAAGATGTCGAAATCTTTGCACAATTTTATTACAATTCGCGATTTGTTGGAGGGGAATTGGTCGGGCGATTTGGAATCTAACCCCCCCCAGCCCCCCCTTGGTAAGGGGGGGAGTCAGAATGAAGACTCCCTTGGTAAGGGGGGGAGTCAGAAGGAAGGAAGCGAGAAGTCAAAAGCGGTGGAACCGATGGCGGTGAGGCTGTTTGTGTTGATGGCGCAATATCGCAGTCAAATTGATTTTACCGAAGAGGCGATCGCCTCTGCAAAAAATGGCTGGCACACTCTTAAAGAAAGCCTACTTTTTGGTGATTTGCACGGTTCCCAATTGGGCTGGGATTCAGATAAAATTCTGAAATCGCCCATAGGGGAGAGTGAGGCTGTACAGCAATTTAGAGCAGCGATGGATGATGATTTCAATACTCCTAATGCTTTAGCTGTTGTGTTTGAATTGGCGAAGGAATTGCGGCGCGAAAGCAATATAATTGTACATGGGGGAAAAACGGAAATGCCTTCGGAAGTGTTGCAACAAAAGTGGCAGACTCTGGTTAAGTTAGCCGAAGTTTTAGGATTTAGAAAACCCAGACTCGTCCCGGCCAGTGCGACTATCAATATCCCTTCCGCATCTTTCAGTATTAATAAATTTGAAATCATTAGCGGATTAACTGATGAGGATATTGAGGTGATGATTCAGCAGCGGAAAGATGCCCGAAAAGCGAGGGATTTTGCAGAGGGCGATCGCATTCGCAACGAACTTAAGGATCGGGGCATTACTTTGATCGATCAAAAGGATGGTACAACCATCTGGCATCGGGGTTGAAACTAAATTCATAGTCTGCGGAGGCAGACTTTGTTTGACAAGAAGCGGTTTCAACCGCCGAATTCTAAACACGCTCTAATGTCTTCCTCCGTCAACTCAGGAAAATCGTCCAGAATTTCTGCATGAGACATTCCCGCAGCCAGCCAACCCAACACATCATAAACGGTAATTCGCATTCGCCTGATGCAAGGCTTTCCACTGCGTTTACCGGCTTCAATCGTAATGATGTTATCGCTCATGACAAGACCGACTTTAGTACATTTTTTTTAGTGTAGCCTAGTCTTGGAATAAGCGATACAATTTACTCAACTTCGCAATTTGTTCAACCTTAGAGCTAATACCCTAACTCTATGAATACCCTCGACCAAGTGCTAGAAACTGCTTTACAACTGTCCTACGAACAGCAGGAAATGCTGATAAAAATCCTGCAAAACCGTCACCGCGAGAGTGTCCGCGGGGAAATAGCTGCTGATGCCCAACAAACCTTAGCTGATTTCCGTACAGGCAAATTTCGACACCAGTCAGCCGAGGATGTTATTGCAACATTACGCCACTCTTTGGACGAGCCGGAAGCATGAGACAACTGGTTCTGACTCCCAAATTCAAACGAGCATTTCGCAAGTTGGTCAAACGAAATCCTGAGCTCCAGCAACGTATTGAAGAATCTCTTCAACAAATGGAAGCAGATGTATTTTTTCCTAACTTAGGTACCCACAAACTAGGCGGCAAACTCGACGGTCTTCAGTCCTGCTCTTGTGGCTATGATTGTCGTATCGTTTTCTCTATTGAAGAGGATACGGAAACAAATAGTGAAGTCATTGTTTTACTCGACATCGGCACACATGATGAGGTCTATTAACTGTGTCAGTTATTATTAGACGACCACTTCAGAAAGAGATTTAATTTTTATTTAACTTCTTCACAAATTCGGCAACAGCCTCCACAAATTCTGCGGTTGATTCGTAGGGCAAAACATTGCGCCCCGGCATTAATAAACCTTCCGCATTGGGAAAATGGGCTAAATATTGCGCTAATCTTTCATCGGGTTTCTCTTCCTTACCCGCTTGACTGATGCTGGAGGCTTTTTCTCCCATCACAATGAGTGCGGGTCGATCGAACTTTTGAATCGTACCGCTGTAATCCTGGCGCCAAAACCCCGCTAAAAACGAGAAAACCGCGTGACGGCTGTCAGGATTCGCCGCCCCAGCCTGCAAAGCATCCAACCATTCGCTGTCAACTTGTGTGGCATCGCCAAACAGTTGTTTCACAGAAAAAGAACGCAAAAACTCACCGCGTCTGGCGTAGCGGTAAAAAGCGTTTCCCAAGGGAGAATTTAACAAATTCCAGACAATTCTTTGCTGTCTTTCTGTCGAATGTTTGTTCATTACCGCCCAAGCTGGAGGCCCCGCGAGGACTAAGCCACGAATTAAATTTGAGCCGCTTTCCTGCTGCATTTTTGCTAAAGCCAAGCCTACAGACAGTAAAGCACCTTGCACGAGGACGATCGCAGGTTTTTTGACTACAGTTTCCAAGAAATACTGCAACTGTGCCGCCCAATCGTCTGGATAGCAAGCCACAGCAGGCATTTCGCAATCGCCGCAGCCCAAAAGGTCGGGATTATAAATCGGATTACTGTTCCCTGCTTTGTACCAACTCTCACAAAATCTATGCCAAAAGATTCTTGACAAACCAACTCCTATCGGATGAATTAATAACAAAGGGATGCTATCTTCTGTCGCCGTAGTTGGGTTATAAACTTCATAAGCACAGCGATAATTTTGCCATTCGTAAAACAGCGTTGGGGATTTTATAGACGAAATGGCGGACAAATCTTGGGTTGAATATTGCGGTTGCATATTATTTTTTTGTGCCGATGTTACTTTTTATTATAAAATAAGTAGGGGCGGGTTTCACCCTAAATATTTTGGGTAAATCAAGAGTTAGATAAACCCGCCCTCTTAGACTACATTTATTATTTAATCATGTCAGAACAGCGGATAACTATTTCTTTACCTAACTTGCTGCTAATTGTAGCATCGTCCTTGCTGCTAGTGCTGCTGTGGCAATTGCGGAGCCTGCTAGTAATTCTGATGATATCAGTCGTGCTGGCTGCTTCGATCGTCCCGATCGTGAATTGGGCCCAAACGATGCGGGTTCCCCGCTGGCTGGCGGTGATTATGGTTTATTTAACTCTCATCGGCGGATTTAGTGGGACGGTAGTGTTAATCGGGCCCACGGTCATCGAACAAATAGAGTTACTGCTGCGGCAGTTACCAGTTTATGTCGAAAGTTTGCGAACTGTGGCAACTAATGTATTGAGTCGCTTGAGCGACGACGCCCCAACCTTGGTGGGTCTGGTGGACACTCAATCGCTGACTAATTGGCTGATTCGATCGAGCCAACAACTGGTTTTGCGATCGTACAGTTTAACCAGAGGCATTCTAGGCGGTTTCTTCAGCCTAGTTTTAGCATTATTTATTTCAGGTTACATGGTTGCGGACAGCGACACATTAATTAAAAGTTTGGTGCAGTTTTTCCCGAAACCGTGGGACGGAAGATTAGCCGCACAAGTGGCGCCAATTGGTCAAAGAATGGGAAGTTATATTCGCGGGCGAGTGTTAGTTTCGGGTATTTTAGGGATATTTATTACCACTGGTTTGAGCATTTTGGGAATGCCAGAATTTGCTTTAGGCTTGGGTGCGATCGCAGGTGTGACAAACTTGATTCCCTTCATCGGGCCAGTATTGGGAGCAGTACCAGCATTAATTGTAGCATTAGCTAAAGGTGGCTGGGTACTTTTGTGGGTATTACTGTTATTTGTAATCATCCAGAATTTAGAAACTTACGTACTCGATCCTTTGCTGGTTGGTTCATCGGTTGGTGTGCATCCTTTATATCAATTGCTGTCTGTCTTGGGAGGCGTTCAAGTATTGGGAATTATTGGAGCGGTAATTGTGCCGCCTTGGTTTGCGGGAGTGGCAGCTTTGATTGAAAACTTGTATTTAAAACCGAAACTTAGGAGCGAACATCGAGAGGCAATAGATCGGGCTAAAAATAATTCTGACTTGCCACCTCTTACACCTTCGGCGTGACAGCAGTGGAGAAGAAGAGAAGGGGAGAAGTGGAGAAAAGGAGAAGGGGAGTAGGGAATTGAAACATACAATTTATATCGTTTCTGTTGGCATCGGAATAATAATTTTCGGAGTTCAGCGCTTACGCGATCGATCGCGGGGACACTCGTACTTGGGTATAATTCAGTAGTTGCCAGGTTTGATCTTAAATTCACACCAGCAATTTTAACATCCCAGAAGCCGTTTGATATCAAATCCGTTGGCATCGGAATTATTCATCTCTCTCTTCTCTTCCTCTGCGTCCTCTGTGTCCTCTGCGGTTAAATCATTCCGGTTCAACCGGATGTGATATGACCACGAATTTCTTGATGGTACCCGCCACGTTATTTATCCGTGGAATCAATCCAAAATCGAAAATCGAAAATCAGAAGAGCCCCCGCATTTATCTCGCGCAAGTCAATCTAAAATCTAAAATCTAAAATCTAAAATCGATTGACTCCAATTATTCGATCGCTACCATTGACACTTCAACAGTATCTACAAGTCTGCCGACTGATGACTGATGACTGATGACTAAAAACTAAGGATTAATTACCACTTCAATGCGGCGGTTGCGCTGCCGATTAGTATCCGAACTATTATCCACCGAGGGGCGACTTTCCCCATAGCCGATCGCCACCCAATGATACTTCTGACCGAGTACACCCGACAAATACTGCACCACAGCCTGAGCCCGCGCAAACGACACATTGCGATTATCCGCAGCTTCCCCCCCGTCGTCAGTGTGGCCCGCAACCCGCACAGTTGCCCCCTCGTGATTGCCCAACTCCGCCACCAAATTGTCCAAAATCGCACTTGTGCCCGGGCGCAAAGAAATGCTGCCAGTATCAAACAAAACATCGCTGGGCAGAGTCACCATCAGCCCATTCCCCCCAAACACCGGATTATTCGCATTCTGTGGGGCAGTATTCACCGTTTCAGGGTTCAGACTCGGGCTGCTGCCGATCGCCGGTAAAGCAGGAACAGGACTTGTCGCCGTTTCCGGCCCCGCCAATTCCCGCGACATCAACTGCAAACGCTTTTCCAAAGTTTCCGTCGGGCGGCTGCTGCCCAACTGACTCTCCAAAGCAGCAGTGCGGCCAATCAGCGCATTGAGTTCGCCCTGCAACTGTCTCAAATCCGACTGCAATTTCTCTCTCTGGGCAGGACTGACTGTTGACTGGGGACTTGGTGTAGCGGTTGGTGGCGGGAGCGCCGGAATTGGCGTTGCTGGGGCGCGTTTCGGGCTGGAGGTCAAATTTTGAGTTCCACGCAGCAATCTCTCTGCCAGCGGCATTTCCGTCGCGCCTGACGGATAAATTTGAGCGATCGCCATCCCCAAAACCCACGCAAAACCGCTGCCCACCCCCAGCAGCAGCAGTCGAAAAATCAGCGACAGTACAAGCAAACCTTTTCCCCGCGACTTGGAGACGCGAGTGGGGGGGATTGAAGGTTTTTGGTTAAAAGATCGCGTCATATTTCATCCCTCTCGGTGTACAGACCACATTAATTTCGATACTATCTTACCTATCCGATTGGAAATTTGAGATTTGAGATTTGAGATTTGGCCTCCAATCTCAAATCTAAAAAAGAAACCCGGTTTCTATAAATCGGGGGTTTGGTGGCGAAGCATCGAGGCAGAAACCGGGTTTCTAGTCCGTTGCGTGCCAGCCTGAATCTGTTGGATAATTCAGTAAAACTTTTGGAAAAAAAACCGATGACTGACCCTTTAAATAGCCCTTATCCCGTTCCTTGGGAATGGATTAGTGCCACTCATGCTAAAGTGAGCTCCACTGCCGGCACAGGCCTCCGCTATTATCGCAGTCCATCCCTAGTATCAACTAACGGCCAATACGCAGCTTACAGTCGAATTGAGTTGCAAGTACAGCCGGAATTCTCCCGGTGTCGGGTTAGCAGCGTCATGTTTGTGGAAAATCTCAAAACCGGCGAACTGCAAACAGTGGCGGCTGCTTCGCCACTGGCCGAAAGTGGGATGTATGCTAGCGATGATACAGATATGTCCGGGACGATCGCCATTTTAGTGCCTGTTTCTTGGAATCAAGACGGTTCCCGCATTCTCGCCCGCGAATTTGAAGCACTTTTCAACTCTTCCGATATGTCCGACTACGGTGTCATTTGGGACAAAAATGATAACTACACTTATACCGTTGCTCCCGCTCGCAGTCTTTACACTCATGCTGTATTGTTGGGTTGGAGTCAAGTTTGTCCCGGAAAAGTTCTGTTCCGCGCAGGCAATTTGGGCGATCGATCTTGGCCTCTTTGTGCAGTTGATATGACAGGACAAACGGTAGCAGTCACCGAGGACAAACCCCTAGTTTTCGGCAGTCAAGCCAGCACAGACTGGATCGAACCTAAAACTCGTTTTTAGATATTATGGCGGCATTTTCTTGGATATGGCCCACAATTTTTCTAGTGTCAGGTCAGTCTTTTAACCAATTCATTTTGACCTTGGGGCTGATAGTTCTGGCTGTTATTTCCGGTCTAACAGCTTTTATTTTTATTCGGATTTTCCTTAATTGGTTGCAAGCGAAATTGGAGGCAAACCGCCCTTTTTTTATACGCTCGTTCACCAGAAAGACGGGCCATTCAACCGCTAATATTTCCGAACCTGAAAAGGTTTTTTTAGAACCCCGATTTGTAGAAAGTGACGGCAATTTAACTGCTACTATTTTTGGAGGCAAAAGCGATATTTCAGCAGCGCTTCAGCCGGAGATAATTTGCGATAATTCAGCATCCGTTGCCTATCTATACAAGCCGATCGCTCTTTGGCACGGGCGCTTAATTTTGCCCTCACACGAACAGCGCCAGCCCTACGGTACAGTGTTTTTTGAAGTAATAAATGCCCCCAAAAAATATAAAAACTTTATTGGCAAAACAGCATTTTTGAAATGGAGTACAAATCGGGAAGTACAGTTTTTTGTCCACGCAGTCAGTCAAGATATCAACTTTACACAAGAAACTAAAAAAAGTCAAAAATCTGGCAACATCCATCCCGATAGATTGAACGGCTGGCGAAATGTCGGCCCTTTAGAAACTCTAGCAGGCACCAGACTCGAAGACAGCGTGACTGTGATGCTGCGGAGGCCGGTGATTGCGATTAATTATAGCAGCAGCGATCGCCAGGAACTCACGATCGATCGCGAACCAGTGCAAATTATCGGACGTTTCTGCGCCTTAGTCACAATTTTACAGCGAAAAGAACCCGACAGCGACAAATTCATTGTCCGGCATTTCAACAAAACATCTCAACAATTTGACGGCGCCGCCGAAATCATTCGGATTCCGCAAGTACAGCCCGACAAACATGGGGTAGCGAGGTCTACCAATCACCTGATCGAACAATCGCCATTAAATCCAGACGGCTGGTACATTTACGGCGAAAGAGACGAAGACAGTATATTTGTAGTGGAGGCAATCGAACCCCGCAAAATTGCTCAATTAATCCCAGATGAAACACATTTCGGACTCCAAAAATCTCTCGATTATTTAAGCAGCAAAAATTGGGCAAATACACCAGCCCAAAAAGGGCAAGCAAAAAGAGTATTGTTAACCCCAAATGATGCTACAGAAAACGATTCAATCTCTCCTTGGCAAGAAGGAGATATCGGGATAGTGATTCACAGTTTCGGGGGTATCGGTGGCAAAAAAGGCGAACGGCCACCACTGGGAATTGTCACCGGACATTTTGCTTTCGGAGTAGCAAAAGTAGTGCGCGATCGCTTTACCAGCGAACTGCGTTTTGACATAGAATACAAACAAGTTTACGCCCACAATCCCGACGGAATTGTTGCGGGTTCCAGCAAATGGCAAAGCTACATGGGAGACTTGCAGCGCGGCTGGTTGGGCGATCGCCCGGTTTGCGATATCATCTGTAAATTAGACTGCGTGTGTTGCGACTACGATTTTGACGGCATCACCTTGTCGCCTTTAACCGAATTAAACCAGCAACTAGATATCATGATGGCCCGCTACCGCAGCGGAGACGGCACCGGCGCAAGTTTAGTCACGCCAGCAACTTCTTGCGTCCAAGATTCAAGTCAGGCAATTTACGCGACAATTAAAAAAATCACTTCCGAAATAGAGTCAAATCCTCAGATTCAAGACTGGCTGAAAACACATCCCACCGACGCACAAACCCAAAGATTTCACCAGTTAGTAGCTTTAGGAGAGAGTTTAGAAAAAGTATTAATGCCCCTCGGTATTGTTCGTCCAGATTGGCAGAAAAATCCAAGATTGGCGGGGATTGATGCAGAACTGAAAAAAACCTTTTTTGTTGGTATAGCAAACCTGATAAAAGCTGCTATTAGTTACCGAACAATGTTGCCGAGGCGCACCCAAGATGAAATCGCCAAAATTTTCTTAAAACAGGGAGCATTTTTGTGGATAATTCGCACAAATCAAGTTGGAGGATTTGACCCAGACATTGAGCCGATCGCACCGACAGGGCTTTGAATCAGCAATCGGTTTGTAGATGATTCAGATATTGAAATCGCTACTAGAAAAACCAAGTCTGCCTCCGCAGACTAAGAGATTGATATCATGTCCGGTTAGTTAACCTGATTCCTGTAGGGGCGGGTTCACCAACAATATTTGCTAAAAACCGACAATCTCAAAAACCCGCCGCGGCAATTGTATTATGCGCGATCGGACATGGTATGAGGCAGCATTTAAGCGGGATTTGGTATCAGTCAACCGTCAACAGTCAACCGTTAACAGTCAACACTTAACCGTTAACAGTCAACAATCAACCATTACCAAGGAGTGACTTGAACTTTGCCACCCGGTGCCAAAACTACGCGGAAATCAGCCAGCGGTTCCGCAGGTGGCCTGGTGCCAACAGGTTTGTAAAGCAACTCCGACAAAGGCGTTTCGGATCGATCGACTGCTGCCGAATTTTCCGACTTGTAACCGACAATCGCCCCGTCTTGGGCCACACTCACCCGATAAACCAACTCCCCATCAACCGGAGGCTTATCCTTCACAACTCCGTCAATTTGCTGGGAAAGTTTGCCCCTCAACAGCTCAATTTGCCCTGGATCGGTAATTGGCACCGCGCCCACCTCTGGGCTTGCCAAACCTTCAGCAACAGGAGTGGGCGTGCTTTCCGGCGAAGTGCTCGACTGCGGTGTGGCCAACGGTGAAGCGTCCGGCTGCGGCGCGGGGCTCGGAGTCGGCGAAAGCGATTCAGCGTTTGGAGTTTGAGTCCCAGGCAGCAAACCGTCAGCAGGAGGCGTGGGATTGGGATTAGGCGAACCCGATCCACCCGGATTCGCCGTCCCCTGATTCTGGCCTGCAGGATTGGGCTGCGGCACAGGATCTCTCGGACGCTGGACTTCGGGTACTGGCACCAAGAAAAACGCCATCGCAGCCAAAGCCAAACTCGACACGCCCACGACAGCGGGCAAAGTCCGCTTCGCCAAAGGTTCGGCCGACTTGACGTAACGCTTGGAAATTGGGGTTAATTGCAGCGACAATTCCGGCAGCGTCTGCGTGTCGGCAAAAAACTGATCGATCGCCTCTACCAAGTCAAATAGCTGTACCGTCGTCAAATCAACTTTTGCCGACAGTTCTGGTTTTTGATCGATTTGGGTTGGGCTGCCTGTGGAGGCGGGTAGAACGGTCAACCGGTGCAAATTCCCGTCAATTCTGTGCAACTGTACCATACCCAAATTCGGGCCGTAGCGATCGGGATAATGCACTCCGCTCATAAATTCTTGAGCGTAGCTGCTGACGGCCCTCACCAAGCTTTCAAAAAAGTCTCGTCCCCCGCTTAAAGGCTCGCCGAGACCGTTCACATAGCATTCAGCGCTCATTAATATCGAAAGCACCGGCCGTATATCTAACTGGCTGGCTGCCGATCCATCGCTCAACCCTTCTAGAACTAGGGTGCAATTTGGCAGACTGTACTGACGCCTAATAGTCATTTTTTATTCAACTTCTCCATCAAACAGGCTAACCCAGAAGCGCTGCATTCCGGCTGTGCCTGTACAAAATAGCAGTTTGCTCAACAAGTTCAAAGCTAGTTCGTTGAGCTTGTCGTCGGAATCGTAAGCTGCAACTAGCGATCGCTTGGGGTTCATTCGCGATCGAAAGTGAGCTCGAAATCGTTCTAAATACTCCGCCAGCGGCTGGTTCTGGTTGAGGGGGATATTTTTCGATCGCAACTGCTGGGAGTCTAGCAGCAACTGCCGAATTGTGGCGGTTAACTTGCGCGCCATATTACAGGCGATCGCCACCAGCGCTTTTGCCTCCACAATGGTAAGGGAGCGGCGCTGGGTATAGCGTCTCAGCGGGTTAGTATTACGCATCAGCCAAAGGGCAACCCGATTTTTGATAATTGATTCCAATTCCAGGTCCCTTGACACGGCCAGCATTTCTTCGGCACCTCCGAGATACAAGGCTTCGATCGCCAGCAACATCAAGTCAATTTGCAATCTGGCTCGGCGGGGACATCCCCCATCGGAGGGCGACAAGTCTGGCAAACTGTCTAAAATTAACGGGTTTGACTGGGTAAGCGAAGTTTCTGACGGCATTAATATCACGGCAACATCCATTCCAAACAAACTATACGGGCAGGGGGGGTCTTGAGCAAGACAAATTCTCAACCAAGAACTTCTCTGGGATACTTTATTTTTATCATTGACTTTTAAGTATATTTTCTAATTTAGCAGCAACCGACCGTCACAGGCGAGCTCCGGCGGGAGTTCGATCGCCCACTCCCGCCCCACCGCCACTTTGTGATTCCTTGCTTCGCCAGGGGTGAACGGAAGAGTCAATCGATTTTAGATTTTAGATTTTAGATTTTAGAATTGAAGCATTGACCCCACGGATGAATCCGGCGGCTTGTATCCTGGATGCTTTACGGTCAGAAAGCGACAAAGAATTACCCATTTCCCCTTTCTTATTCTCTATTGGCATCAATCAATGTTCAAGCTTTTGGGGTTGCACCGCCGCTTCTCTTTGAGCCGTAAAATCAGTAGCAGCCGACTTATCAGTTAGACTAATTTTTCCCTTGAGGCTTTCTTGCTCCACAATTCCGCGCATTTTAACAGAACTGTTTTGACCGGTTGCTGTGGAGTCGCTGCAACCCGCTAAATTAGGAACCGCACCCGACAAGTTCAATCCTTGAGTTTCCCACTTACCAAATAGAGAAGGTTTATCCTCGCCTGTTTTTTCCCTGCCCTCCCTGCTGCCCGATCGCAAATTACCGCTCAAATAAACACCCGATTGCTCGATTGTCAATACCAAAACATCAGATTTCAGACATTCGGGCAAACTGTTAGGATCGAAGCGATAAGTTCCCGCAATTGCCGGGGCCGCCTTTAAATTTGCTTCCCCGTAAGCAGTTACTACTTTAAATAGCAGTGCAACTGAGCCGATCGCAATCCCGTAAAATGCCAGCGATTTGAGGCTTAAATGATTCATCATCTTGGTAATTGGTAATTGGTAATCGGTAATTGGGTAAGATGCCCACTGCGCGCCCTACTCATCACTAATACTGAGTAGTTTGACTGAGTACCGATGCCAAGTGCGATCGCACTTTAACGTAGCACCGCGCAATCAGCAGCGAAGAATGACACTGCACAGCCAATTCATCAGTATACTGTCCCAAAGTTTGGCGCTCAATTCCCCACTCCCGACTCGTACCCGCAATAGTCAAATCAGCATTAGCAGAAGCCGCCACCACTGCTTGAATTGGCTCAGCAGCCTCCACAATCGGAGTTTCAATGCGCGATCGCACCTCAACCGGTAACTGATCCATCACTCGCTGAAACTCGTAACTCAGATTGTTTTCAGATTCCCCGTCAACCGCCACCCGCAGCACCGTCAAACGGCGTTCCTCACTATTAACTAACAGTCTCAGCGCCAATTCTAAACCCAAATCATCGTGAATGTTTGCCGCGTAAGGTACTAACAAGTTATTCAACCTTTCCCTGCCTCTGTCAACAAAAATTGCTACATCCACCTTAGCGTTGCTGAGAATTTGGCCGACACGCCCTCCCAAACGGTTGCTGCTAAAAGTAGGTCTGTGCCATCCTACTACAATCAAATCCGCGCGATCTATTTCCGCAATTTGTGCCGTTTCCAGGGCGACATCATTAGTAACCCGAATGATGGGATGTACGAATTTTCTCGCATCGGGCACTTCCAAACTATCAATCAATTCTGATAATTTCGAGCGGCGCTCTTGAATAATGCGATCGGCTTCCGCAGGCGTACTTTCAAAGGCATAGTCATCATTTAATTCTATCAAACTCAGAGGATGAACCGCCGCCGACTGTAAATCCTCACCACCCATACCAGCAGCCGGCTGCGCCAGCGCTACCGCTAGTCGCAGTAAACCTTTCTGCGTGCTGGGATTGGCAACGGGTACTAAAATTCGATAAGTTGGCAGCAATTCATTAGCAGTTTCTTCGCTGCTGTCAGCCATTTTTAAATCCTCTAATTCTGAATCCTCCGAGTTAACTTCTGAAATATCTAACCGAATTAACCGTTTGGGATAAGTCCACTCCAACAGCGGCGAAGTCATAAAAGTTGTCACTAAAGCCATGATGACTAACATCGTAAATAGCAGTGGCGAAACTACACCCAAGGAAAGACCGATATTCAGCACAATTAGTTCAGTCAAACCGCGAGTATTCATCAGCCATCCCAGCGCTGAAGCTTCGCGGTTGCTGATGCCACAAACTCTAGCCGCAACGTAAGTGCCGACGTATTTGCCAATAATTGCCACTCCCAAAACTGCGGCGCACAGCAGCCACAATTCTGGGCTGTTGAGCAAGCCGATTTCAGTCCGCAAGCCGCTGTAAGCAAAAAATATTGGCAGCAGAAATATTAGTACAAAATCTTCTGTTTTTTCAGCTAATTCTCTGGTTAATCCTGCATTTTTCGGCATAACAGCACCCAGCAAAAACGCACCGAAAATTAAATGAATGCCGATCCATTCAGTAATTAAGGCAGAAGCTACAACTCCCATGTAAATGCCGGAGAGCAATAACTGTGTTAATCTGCCAGTGCGGTTGTACTGTTTGGAAAGCCGCTGCAAGAACCAGCGGACTACAGTCAGCATGAAACCGATGTAAATTAAAGATGCAATAATTGTCGGCAAAGCACCGATCATCGAATTAGTACGAGTAACTGCGATCGCCACCGCTAACAAACACCACGCCGTCACGTCATCTACCGCAGCGCAAGTCAAGGCCAGCGTCCCCAATTTGGTATTCTGCAAGTTGTGTTCTGTAATAATTCTTGCCAGCACCGGAAATGCAGTAATTGACATCGCAGCGCCCAAAAACAAAGCAAAGGCGGTAAACGAAACGCTATTATTTGAAACGATGGGATACAGCAGCAGTGCGAGCAAGCTTCCCAGGGAAAACGGCACTAGAATGCTGACGTGGGAAGTTAAAATCGCTATATCTAAATTGCTTTTGAGATACTTTGGATTCAGTTCCAAACCAATCAAGAACATGAAAAATATCAGCCCCACCTCAGATAGCACGTTGAGGAAGGGAACGGCTTCGGCTGGAAAAAGTGCTGTTGCGGTGGCAGGTGCAACTAAGCCAAATAGAGAAGGCCCAAGCATAATTCCTGCTACAATTTCTCCAATGACTTGAGGTTGTTTGATCGCTCGAAATCCTAAACCTACAAGTCTCGAAAGTGCGATGACAATTAGAACTTCAAGCAGAACGAGAATGGGTATGGGCATGGCGTTTTTAGCTTGGGGATTTTTGCGGATGGAGAGGGCAGGGTACTAAAGCTGACTGAATTGCCGATCGAAAAAAATGGATACCAGCTCGATCGAAGGTAGAAGGCACCAGAGGCGCACCAACAAGGCCATTCTCTCACAAGCGAACAAAGGCTTTGGCAACATCCCACCAGGATTTTTCGTTTTTTACAAGCGCTTGCAAGTAACTTTAACCGCAGCCGGCGTACCCCGCACTATATCTCACCTCCGGGTGCCCACCGCCCATTTAAACTCACATCTTGCACCATTCTCAATTACTTGTTTAGGAACAGGCTTTTCGGCCTGTTCCACAAGAAAACTCATTCTTTCTTTGTGGAACGGGCCGGAGAGCCCGTTCTTGACAATGGTGCAACATCTGAGTTTAAACCTAGTGATATAAAATTGTCAGCAAAAGTAGCGCGCGCTGTGATAAACTAGAAAAGTTGTTTAAATTCGCACATCCGGGTTTTCGGGTGTTTCTAGGGCGCAAACCTTCAGAAATACGACCGGGTGGAGGATTAACCCGAATTAGGAGTTAAAAATACAATGCCAGTAGTCAGTTTGGCTCAAATGTTAGAGTCAGGGGTTCACTTCGGACACCAAACCCGTCGGTGGAACCCGAAAATGTCTCCATACATTTTCACAGAGCGCAACGGGGTTCACATCATCGACCTCGTGCAAACCGCTCAGCTTATGGAAGACGCCTACGAGTACATGAGAGTTGCCTCAGAAAAAGGCAAAAAGTTTTTGTTCGTGGGTACGAAGCGCCAAGCTGCCGGGATTGTAGCCCAAGAAGCTCAACGCTGCGGTGCTTATTACGTCAACCAGCGCTGGCTGGGGGGAATGCTCACAAACTGGACGACGATTAAGTCCCGCGTGGAGCGCCTCAAGGATTTGGAGCGCCGCGAGGAAATCGGCGCCCTGGATTTGTTGCCGAAAAAAGAAGCTTCGGTACTGCGCCGAGAAATGGCAAAACTCCAGAAATATCTGGGCGGGATTAAATCTATGCGGAAGATTCCCGACGGAGTGGTGCTGGTAGACCAACGCCGCGAGTATAATGCGGTGTTGGAATGCCAAAAGTTGGGAATTCCGATCGTCTCTCTGTTGGATACCAACTGCGACCCGGATTTGGTTGACATTGCGATTCCGGCGAATGACGATGCTATTCGATCGATCAAGCTGATTGTCGGCAAGTTGGCTGATGCCATCTACGAAGGTCGTCACGGTCAGCAGGGCGGCGACTCTGATGAAGACTACGACTACGACGGTGGTTACGAAGGCGCTGAATATGATGGCGAAATCGAAGAATTGGATGACCCCGATTATGTAGATCCCGACGACGCTGCTGAGGCCGACGGCGAAGAAACCGAGAGCTAGTATTGCCCTCGGAATCTGACACCAGGAAATTAAAAATTAAAGATTGAAAATTAAAAATAATTATTATTTTTAGTTGGATATTTTTAATTTTTAATTGTACATAAGCTGGTCTGCATTTAAATTGTATGTCAAAAAAGATTAAAGTCTTGTGGGGAGTAGGGGTTGGGCGTCCCGCCCGCCCTGAATATACAATTTAAATGGGCGACTGCTTAGCACGAGTCTAAGTCATTAGTAGAGCTCTGCCAAAAGCATTCATTGTGTCAGCGCCAGAATGAATTCTAGCGCTACACCTACAAAGTCGGTACTAAGATCGACTGGGTATTTCTTCACTGTGGTCTAATCATTAACATTAAAATTAGTGACTAATGACTGATGACTAATGACTGATGACTAATGACTAATAACTAATTTTGATTGGGAACTTAAAGAAGATGGCGGACATATCTGCAAAACTTGTTAAAGAACTGCGCGAAAAAACTGGCGCGGGCATGATGGACTGCAAAAAAGCCCTCGTTGAAAACGAAGGCAATATGGAAACATCCATTGAGTGGCTGCGGAAAAAAGGTCTGGCTTCGGCAGGTAAAAAAGGTGGACGAGTTGCCTCAGAAGGGCTTGTAGGCAGCTACATTCACACGGGTGGCCGCGTGGGAGTGCTGGTGGAAGTTAACTGCGAAACAGATTTTGTGGCACGTCGCGAAGAATTCCAAACTTTGGTGCGAAATATTGCGATGCAAATTGCAGCTTGCCCGAATGTGGAATACGTGAAAGTTGAAGATATCCCCGCCGAAGTTGTCGAAAGAGAAAAGGCAATTGAAATGGGCAAAGATGACTTGGGCAACAAGCCGGACAACATCAAAGAAAAGATTGTTCTAGGGCGGATTGAGAAGCGAATGAAAGAGTTATCTTTGATGGATCAGCCTTTTATTAAAGATCAGAATATCTCCGTGGAAGAGTTGGTGAAACAAACGATCGCCCAAATTGGAGAAAATGTCCAAGTGCGCCGCTTCGTGCGTTTTGTCTTGGGCGAAGGCATTGAAAAGGTAGAAGCTAACTTTGCCGATGAAGTGGCAGCCCAAATGGGTGTTCAATAATCCCAACTTAAGATTTAGAATTAAAAATTAAAAATGTGAAAAATAAATTTTTTGCATTTTTAATTTTTAATTTTTATAGGACTTATCGACAGACTATATTTGTAGGGTGGGCACTGCAAACCTTACTACTACAGACAGCGTAAAAATGGAAAACTTGCGTAATATCAAATCCGTTAGCATCGGAATAGTAAATTAGAGTTCACGGCGTTCACGGCGTTCACGGCGTCAACAGTCAACCGTCAACAGTAAAAATCATTCCGGTGTTACCGGAAATGATATAAGTCCTATAGCAATCCTAAATGATTTGTGGGATGGGCATCTTGCCCGTCCAAGCTAGAAGCCTGAACCACGTTCCTAACTGACTTGGGATTGCTATATTTTAATTTTATACGAGAGATATGGTGCGACCCCGAGAGAGAATAGAGCAAGATTTGGCAGGACTCGAAGAGGCTTTAGCAGCCTTGAATTTGGAGTTTCGCAGTACCTACGAAGGTTATTTAACGGCGTTGGGGCAAGCGGTGCGGCAGCAGTTAATTTTGGCTTGCTATCACCTTTGCACTCAAGCAGTACCGGAGTCGTTTCTCAAGTTGTCCTTCGATGGGCGGCAAAAAATGCAGCAGTCTGTAAGGGCTTTGGCTGTGGCGTCGGAGGAAAAATTGCGATCGCTGGTGACTGAATCACAAGCAGAGGAAGAAATAGAGAAAGAGAAAGAGAAAGAGGAAGAGGAAGACGAAGAGGAAGACGAAGACGACTTCGACAAAGACGAAGAGGAAGAAGAGGAAGACGAAGAAGACGAACAGGAAGAAGACGAACAGGAAAAAAACCAAGTTTCCGCCATTAACTATCTATTTTCCTTGGCAAATTATCAATTGCCAAGTGCCAATTCCCCAGAAAGTTTGGCACGCTGGCAAAATAGTATTGAAAAGTCGATCGTCCATATACTCAAGCTGCTTTCTCGCGACACCAACCGCTTGCTGCAACAGTCGGGAATCTTGCCGAGTCAATTACCAGAACCGGTTCTCGAAGCTGCTTCTCAAGCTGAATCCTCCGGCGATAGTGTTGCCGGGCCGCCTAACTTATTAAACTTAATCATTGAAACCGATGCCTCATCAGCATCGCGAAAATTGGCGGCAACAACCTTTGGTAGTAGGGCGCTGCACATTACAGCGATTAAACTGCGGCTGTCGGAAATAGAGTTTGCCGATGCGGGAACCTCGGCTTGGCGCCAGCAAATTCGTAACCTCTCTGTAAAGTTGAACTCGCTGGGCCGCGATTACCAGAAAAAGCAGCGGGAACTCGCTGTGGTGGAGGCTGAGTCGGCTTGGCGATCGAGTTGGTTTGAAGATTAGTCAGTTGTTAGTTGTCAGTTGACAGTTGTCAGTTGTCAGTTGGCAGTTGACAGTTGTCAGTTGACAGTTGTCAGTTGTCAGTTGGCAGTTGACAGTTGTCAGTTGGCAGTTGGCAGTTGTCGGGAATTCTTGAGCTATGATTAATAACTAATGACTAATGACTAATGACTAATGACTAATGACTAATGACTAATGACCAATGACTAATGACTAATGACTAATAACTAATGACTGATGACTAATAACCAACCAGAATGGCAGCGATTGCAAAAAGCTCTTTCAGTAGAAGCCGATCGCGGATTTAACGACATCCAAGGCAGTCAATACCGCTTCAGCGAGTTTCTGGGCCTGAGTTTGAGACAGTTGGCAGGTTCTGTGGCGGCTTCTTCGCGCGATCGAGCCAGACAACTAGCCGCTGAATTTGACATCTACCCTCAGAAGGATCTCGAACAGCGCCAGCATTCGATCGCCATTACCGTCAGTTTTCTGAGGCAATTGGAGCAAGTTTGGGAACAAGAAACTCGCCACCAGCAAGAACAAGCACGACAAGTCAGACCCGCAAACGCAAACGCTTCCGAACCAACCGCCCCAGCAGTTTCCGTTCCCCGAACTGCACCCCTGAGTACAGCAGCCGCACCACCAAGCCTGACTCTTGACCAACAGTTAACCCGCGTCACCGGCATCGGCCCCGCCAACGGCAACCGCTTGGTCAAACTTGGTTTATATACTGTATACGACTTGCTTTACTACTATCCCCGCAACCACATCGACTATGCAAAGCAAGTACAAATTCGCGAGCTAGTAGCTGGGGAAACTGTCACTTTAATCGCTGAAGTAAAGCGCTGCAATTGCTTTTCTAGTCCGAAGAATAAGAAGTTAACCATATTAGAAGTAATTTTAAAAGACCGCACCGGAGAGATAAAAATTAGTCGTTTTTTTGCAGGCCCTCGCTATAGCAATCGCGGTTGGCAAGAATTCAAAAAGCGCGAGTATTGTACAGGTGCGGTGCTGGCAGCTTCCGGGTTGGTGAAGCAGGGTAAATATGGAATTACTTTAGAAAATCCTGAGTTAGAAGTATTAGACGACTCCGAGGGTGCGATCGAATCAATGAAAGTCGGCCGCCTGATACCAGTTTATCCGCTGACTGAGGGGGTGGATGCTGGTTCGGTGAGGCGATCGATTTTGGCTGCAATGCCGGCGGCGAAAATGTTGCCAGAATCGCTACCGGAGGATTTGCGCGAGCGTTACGGTTTAATGGGTTTAGCCGATGCCGTGACTAATATTCACTTTCCGCTCGATCGAGATTGTTTGGCCGCCGCTCGCCGTCGCTTAGTTTTTGACGAATTTTTCTACCTGCAATTAGGACTTTTAAAGCGCCGCCAAACCCAAAGAAAAGCTCAAGCTAGTGCAGTCATCCTTCCTACTGGCAAATTGATCGAACATTTTTATGAAATCTTGCCCTTTGCGATGACGAATGCTCAGGAAAGAGTAATTAATGACATCCTCAACGATTTAGCTTCGTCGCAACCGATGAACAGATTAGTGCAAGGCGATGTCGGCGCAGGCAAAACCGTAGTAGCCGTCGTGGCAATGCTAGCAGCAATTCAATCCGGCTATCAAGCCGCTTTAATGGCGCCGACAGAAGTTTTAGCAGAACAGCATTACCGCAAATTGGTAGGTTGGTTTAATTTGATGCACTTGTCTGTTGAACTGTTAACTGGTTCGACAAAAGTAGCCAAGCGCCGAGAAATTCACAACCAGTTAGAAACCGGAGAATTGCCCGTTTTAGTGGGAACTCACGCGCTAATTCAAGATACGGTAAATTTCCATAAATTGGGTTTGGCGGTAATTGACGAACAGCACAGATTCGGTGTACAGCAGCGCGCTAAATTGCAGCAAAAAGGCGAAGCTCCCCACGTTTTGACGATGACGGCAACTCCCATTCCCCGGACGCTGGCGCTGACGCTGCACGGGGATTTAGATGTGAGTCAAATTGATGAACTTCCCCCCGGCAGGCAGGCGATTCAAACCACTGTACTGTCTGCCAAAGAACGCATTCAAGCTTACGATTTGATTCGGCGGGAAGTGGCGAGCGGGCGTCAAGTTTATGTGGTGCTGCCGCTGGTGGAGGAGTCGGAAAAGTTGGATGTGCGATCGGCTATTGAGGAACAAGAGAAACTGCAAAAAAGCGTATTTCCTGAGTTTAAGGTGGGTTTGCTCCACGGCAGGATGAGCAGTGCTGACAAAGATGAAGCAATTTCTAAGTTTCGGGACAAAGAAACGGATATTTTAGTATCTACTACTGTGGTCGAAGTGGGAGTAGACGTGCCGAATGCCACGGTAATGCTCATTGAAAATTCTGAGCGTTTTGGACTGTCGCAACTGCACCAGTTGCGGGGTAGAGTCGGTCGGGGCAGCAACCGTTCTTATTGTTTGTTAATGCCCGGTTCCAAATCGGCGGAAGCTATGCAGAGAATGAAGGTTTTAGAACAATCTCAAGATGGTTTTTTTATTGCGGAAATGGACATGAGATTGCGCGGGCCTGGTCAGGTTTTGGGAACTCGGCAGTCGGGTTTGCCGGATTTTGCTTTGGCGAGTTTGGTGGAGGATCAGGAGGTTTTGGAGTTGGCGAGGGCGGCGGCTCAAATGGTAATTGAAAATGATGAAAGTTTGAATCAGTGGCCGGTGGTGCGGGATGAATTGGAGCGGAGATATCAGCGGATGATGAGTGGGTCGATTTTGACTTAGACGGCGGTTGAAACCGCTTATACAAAAACGAAGTCCGCCTCCGCGGACTGAATAAAATAACGCAATTTAAATCGCCCGGTCTTCAACCTGCGGAGGCAGGTTTTGTTTGTGTAGACGCGGTTTCAACCGCCCGGTCTTCTCCGACCAAAGAAACCGGGTTTTTCAGCTTGGTCTGGGTTATTTTTATCGATTGTAAGGATTCCCGTACTGATCGCACCAAGAATCCTTCGCAGGAATGACGGGGAAGTGTCAAAATTAAGATAGTCCTGCCAGAAACAGGAAAAAGGAAATCCGGCCTGTACTGGCCTTACCAGGCAACATTGATTCCTCGCTTGTCACGCTTGCAGGTGGTCGCCGACGGTTCGTCGCATTTAATCTCAACACTAATTTATGAAAGATCTCACTCGTTATCGAAATATCGGCATCTTCGCCCACGTAGATGCTGGCAAGACCACCACAACTGAAAGAATCCTGAAACTGACGGGTAAAATCCACAAAATCGGTGAAGTTCACGAAGGCGCGGCGACTACTGACTTCATGGAACAGGAGCAAGAGCGCGGTATTACGATTCAATCCGCTGCTACCACCTGCTTCTGGAACGAGCATCAGCTCAACATCATCGATACTCCCGGACACGTCGATTTTACGATCGAAGTTTACCGTTCTTTGAAGGTTCTTGATGGTGGCATTGGTGTGTTCTGCGGTTCGGGTGGAGTTGAACCGCAATCTGAAACCAACTGGCGCTACGCTAACGATTCCAAAGTCGCTCGCGTCATCTACATCAATAAGCTCGATCGCACCGGTGCAGATTTTTACCGCGTTGTCAAGCAAGTTGATAAAATCCTTGGCGCTAAACCGATGGTAATGGTCTTGCCGATCGGCATAGAAGAAAAGTTTTGCGGCGTAGTCGATTTGCTGACCCGCAAAGCCTGGATCTGGGATGATTCCGGCGATCCCCTGAACTATCAAATTAAAGATGTTCCCGCCGATATGGTCGATGATGTCGAAACTTGGCGCGAAAAGTTGATCGAACTGGCAGTCGAGCAAGACGACACTGTGATGGAACAGTATCTCGAAGGCAACGAGCCGAGCCTCGACGACCTCAAGCGCTGCATTCGCAAAGGTACTCGCGATCGGGCATTTTTCCCCACCTACTGCGGCTCATCGTTTAAAAACAAAGGCGTGCAGTTGGTTCTGGATGCCGTAGTTGACTACCTGCCTAACCCGATGGAAGTCACACCGCAGCCAGAAGTCGATCTCGATGGCGAGGAAACCGGCGAGTTTGCGCTCGTCGATCCCAACAGGCCATTGCGGGCACTCGCGTTTAAGATCATGGACGATCGCTACGGTGCTTTAACCTTCACGCGCCTGTACTCCGGTAAGTTGTCCAAGGGTGACACCGTACTCAACACCGCCACAGGCAAAACCGAGCGCATCAGCCGTTTGGTGGAAATGCACGCCAACTCTCGCGAAGAAATTGAATCCGCGCAAGCAGGAGACATTGTGGCGATCGTCGGTATGAAAAACGTCCGCACCGGACACACCATCTGCGACCCCAAAAATCCCGCCACCCTAGAGCCGATGGTATTCCCCGATCCCGTTATTTCGATTTCGGTCAAACCGAAACAAAAAGGCGGCGAAGAAAAAATGGGAGCAGCCCTCACCAAGATGGTGCAAGAAGACCCATCCTTCCACATGGTGACGGATCAAGAAAGCGGCGAAACGATTCTCAAGGGGATGGGCGAGTTACACCTCGACATCAAAGTAGACATTCTCAAGCGCACCCACGGTATCGAAGTAGAAGTCGGCGAACCACAGGTAGCCTACCGCGAGTCGATTACCAAGCGCCTCGAAGACGAATACACCCACAAAAAGCAATCAGGTGGTTCCGGTCAATTTGCCAAAATCGGCTATGTGATCGAGCCTGGTGAAGTTGGAAGTGGCTTCCAGTTTGAGTCAAAAGTGACCGGTGGTAGCGTACCGAGAGAATATTGGCCAGCCGTCGAAAAAGGCTTTGAAAGCTGCATCGACAAAGGCGTCTTGGCCGGATTCCCCTGCCTAGACTTGAAATTCACGCTTCTAGAAGGCGGTTTCCACCCCGTTGACTCGTCAGCAATGGCTTTTGAAATTGCTGCCAAAGCGGCCTATCGGCAGTCTCTGCCTAAAGCAGGGCCTCAGTTGCTCGAACCGATTATGAATGTCGATGTATTCACTCCAGATGATTACATGGGCGACGTGATCGGCGACCTCAACCGCCGCCGGGGGATGATGAAATCTCAGGAGACAGGACAAACAGGAGCGCGGATCAAGGCAGATGTACCGTTGAGCGAAATGTTTGGTTACATTAGCGACTTGCGTACTATGACATCTGGGCGCGGACAGTTCTCAATGTCGTTCTCGCACTATGCTCCTTGTCCGAATAACATCGCTGAAGAAGTGATTAAGGCGGCAAAAGAGCGTCAAGCTGCGAAGTAATGTATTTGACTGCGATGAAATGATTTGTCGCAGTCAATCACCGAGGTTAAAAACTAGAAAACTCTAGTTTTTAACCTACATTCCGCACTTCTTAACATAGTCAGAAGTGCGGAATGTAGGCTCAAAGAAGCGCCAGAGTATCGTGTGCGCTTGAGCCCACATCAATTCATGCCAATATACCTGGGTTCGATCATTACCGTTACCAACTGCTACCTCTACGCTCAACTCAACCTAAGCTCAGAACTGTAATTGCCCTAGCTGACTGCAACAGCTATCTTCAAGATACTTTCATCTTTAGAGTTTTATGATGATTTTATCTGATAGACCTTGAATCTTCAATTCAAGCGTGGGAGAAGCATCACTGTAAAAGACTTCACAGGTGTAACCACTTTCAGGAACCTTGAAAAATAATCGGTTGCTGCCCGATACCTCCACATCTTCAACCTTACCTTTGACGGTGCATTTCTCAGACTCCAAAGTTACTTGCAATATCTTGGATGTATCATCAGTAATAGTTAGCTGCTTCATAGTCTTGATTCTCATCACTTTAAGACGACCTATGTCACGCTGTTCAATGCCAGGGCCTAAAGTTTTCCAATCAGCTTCTCCCTTGACTTCCGTTTTTGATGTCTCTGCTAGTGGAACAGCAAGCTCCGGAAGGTCAGAGACTGAATCTAGATTTATGCTCCATTTACGAGCATTCTCATCAAGTTCGTCCTGTCTTTGCTTAAATTTGCCACCATCTGTGCTTCGCTCGTAGTCTACCTGCTTTTTCTTAGTGGCAATCCAACGCTCTAGTGCAAAATTTCGTAGCTGAGAGTTGGAATCATCAACAAAAAATTTCTCATAAAATTCTAAGCATGGCACAAACTCACCAATTCTCTCCATTGCAGCACCAACTTCTTGTACAGTTAGATGCTGCTGCCAGTCGGAAAAACCTCGAACTGAAGTTATAAAGTTCTGATAACGTTGGCGTTCCGATCGAGCAGTATCTGGTGTAATATCTGAGTAAGCAATTCCACGCACGACTTTAAACTTCAAACTTTTTGCTTCATTGGCATCAGGATGCTTAGCTATTGCTTCTATGGCTTTGATCCACAATTTTCGCTGAATTAAGTAATCAACTAGCTCTTGATGTCCATTCTGGTTTTGAAGGGCTGGTACAACATAGTCTAACCATTGAGATTTATCGGGTTTTCCTTTTCTTTCCCACTCCTGAACAATCTGCTGATTTTCTCCTTCTTTTTGCAGGTATTGTAAGCCTTCGGGAAAACCTTCGACTTCAGCTTTAGCTAAGTTATACTTGCGCTTTTGGGGAACTTCACACAAATCCCAGCAGCGCACAGCACCTTTATAATCTTTTGCTTGGTAGAAAGAACTTCCGGCCACTTCTAATGTTTTGTTATACCCAGCTTTGTGCAAGTCTTGTAATAGATTTCCAAATCGTTGCCATTGCTCACAGGTGAGACTCTGTTCGTTCATCAACTTTATATCAATTTGGCTGGCATATTGCTCGATCGCTGCTTGCCAGGGTTTGCTCGAACGGAATTTTTGCAGTGAGTTGTCCTCATTGCGTTTTTCAAGGAACTCGGTGAATTTATTGAGAACATCGAAAGATTTCGGAGCTTCCTCCATCATGAATTCCACTAAAGAACGCTCTACTGGTTTCTGATTGGGGTTTTCTTCACACCATCGCTTCAATTCTTTCCAACAAGCTCCCTCCCAGAAGCACTTCCAAGCCTCTTCCTTCTTACATAGGTTCAAGAAAAGTTGACCAGCCTCACTAAAATGATTATCGAATTTGAGCGCCCAAGCTTCGCAGAGGTCAACTTCTTTTGTATCTCCTAACACAGAGTAATACGCTTTTGCATTTCTGAGTAACTCTGGGTTTTCCTCTGCCAACCCTTGCTTCTTCATCTGCTTTGCTTGGAGTTCTCGGTTGTCTTGATCCAGGACTTCTAGACTTTGCCCTGTGCTGATAGTTCCGAGTAAATCTGTCCAATCGTGGCGTTTACCAGCTTCCAACTGCTCAAGGAATCCATCGATCCGATCGTCACTAGCCTGCTGCCACAGCAATTCATCTCCTTCTTTTGAGTCAATGACAACCAAATCAGACATCGCTCGGCTAGCCGCAACGTAAAGCTTGTTAAAGTAGTATTCTAACTCTACTGAATCTCTTTGACTATTAGCGTCAAAGTTCCATACAACCTTCGCATCGTATTTTTCTTGAGCCAACTCATGCCCAAATTTGTATAGGATGACCAGCGGGAACTCCAGACCCTTTGCTTTGATGGCACTGTATACGTTCTCTGGCGTTTTTCCCTCCTTGGCTTGTGGAAATAATTCCAAAAGAACTTCATCACTTTTGATATAGTCAATTTCCCCGCCAGCTTCACAGGGTAGAATGAAAATCGGCTTATTGTCGATATGGCTTTTTAAATCGTCTAACGAGAGATTCTGACCAAAAATAAACTTTTGCGGTTTAGAAAAACTGTCTTTTTTGTCCCACGGAGTTTGTGGCTTAATGTCAGGTAGGCCGAAACGAACACAGCGCCACAATTGGATTAAATTGGTCACTTTAACGATAGATGAGCTAGAGCGATAATTAACTTGTAGCTCCTTAAAATTCATCTTTATATTAAGTTTACTTGCTGGATCGAGCCTCATTACAACTTCGTTGTAAAACAATGCCCCGACGCTATCCCAACGAAATCCAGTAGGGTTTAAGGTTTGAAAAGGATCGCCAGCAAAGGTAAAGGGTAGGACAGAAACATAGTTAAATCCAAAATCATATTTAGAAAAAACAGAAAGCTTGACGATGAGTTGCAGTTCTAGTCTCGTAAAATCTTGAGATTCATCGCAAAAAATTGCCGTGTATTCAGAAGAGAAACGTTTCCCTTCTAGGACTATTCTAATTAAGTCTTGATCGTCCCAGTAGCCCTTATCTTCAATTAGCCTTTCATACCATTTCCAAACCGTTTTATAAATTCCTTTGAATGTCTCTTCTGGAATCTTGCGTTGTTCCTCGCGCGGTAATTCTTTATAATCGTCTTCGTTTATATATCCATCAAGAGAGTAGCCTTTAATCAAAGTTCTAATGATGTACCAGCATCGCCCTGCTGAGTAGCGTTTATTTCTTGCTTCTGGGAGTTTAGAATCATTATAAAGCTGTCGAAACTGGTTATAAGAAATGTATTTTTCTGGCTTAAATCGGTCGTATTCTGTAGATTGTAAAAAATTTAATAAAAATTTCTGGAAGGGTTGAAAAAATGGTTCTACATCTGGTGTTTCTGCTTCTGGCGTTTCTCTATCTAATAAAAATTTATGATGAGATTTTAAAAGGCTTTGCACTGAATCTTTAGCTACCTTGAGCAGGCTCTCGCTGTAAGTTAGAAAAAGAGGGTGTGGCTTTTGATAAAAATCATATTCTCCTGCTTGACAAGAGTTCCAGTGGCGATCGCAGTAATCAGCAAAAAGGTGGAATAACATTGTAGATTTGCCACTCCCAGCTCGTCCATTGATAAACATCGGTAGGGAGGGTTTTTGTGGAGTTGAAATAGATTCTAAAATTTGTTCTTCTTCCACTGAGAGAGCTAGATTTGATTCGTCATCTTTTTCAATAGCTAGCCAACTTTCAAAATCTAATAGTAGGTATGCTGGATAAGAACGTCGTGCTAGGCAAGTTAGCTCATCCATACTCAATTGAGCCGGAAGATTATTAACATTTTCACCAAAGTCGGGAGGATCGATCGCCTCTACTACTTCTCTTATAGGGTCATCCGATGGTTTTTCAAGAAAAGGAGCAAGCAAAAATAAAATTTTTCTAGAGGACGTATCTTCAGTAGCAAGAGTTTCGATCCTACTAAACAAAATCGATAACCCTTCCGTGTTGCTATATAACTTTACACGAGAGCAACTTGTGCTTTCATCTTCCACATCATTTTGACTAATAATGTCGAGAATAATATTTTTGAAAGTTTCCCGTCGGTTTTTGATTTTCTCTTGTCCGCACTTTTTCAACCAGTGTCCGCTTTCGTAAATCACCAAGTCTTGAGAGTCTTTACTCCAGCTAGGTAGCTCTAGCCAGACTAACAGATCGTTTGGAAGAGGCTCGCGTTTGTTTGGCTGTTGACAAACCGATTCTTTTTGTTCATTTAGCCATTCCTTAATCTCATCATCATTCAGTAAGGGCTCTAACTTGTCTTGACCAAATTTTTGACGTTTATTTTTGTCTGTAAATTCTTCATACTCTTGACTTTTTCGCTCCAGAATATTTAGTAAGCAGAGAATCTTCTCATTATCTACCTCTTCGATCTTTGCTAATAACCTGTATTTCCCTATTCTTCGCTTCCAGTAAGGATAAATTGGATCGAAGAGATCTAACACTTCGGAGTTATCATAAAGTTCAGTGATTTTAGGTTGAATATAATACTTTTCAGCGTTATCTTGGCACTGCTGTGTAATATAGATATACATAAGCTTTGGGAAAGTTCTTTGGTAAGTATTCAGGTAGTAGCTGACAAAATACCTATACGGCGAATCAAAGACAACTCGTAAGTTCCGCATAGCTAGTAGACATCTCCGAAAGAATACCTTCAACCCTTGCCATGTCTGGGCGGAGAGCGAATTTCCGGAGATATCTAGTAACTATATCACATTTGCAGTATGATACCAAAGTCAGTGCAGAGGCTTTTCCTAGTTGCGCGATTACTTTGGGATTACCCTGCAACACCAGAGAAACACGATCTGTGTCGAAAATCCACGAACAACATAAGCATCCAACACTTCGTTGCGGCTGACTAAAACTAAGAATTCTATATAGTGCAGCACTTCCTGTTTCAGAGAATCTGGCAACTTGACTAGGCTTTCTAGGATGGTGGTTTCTAGCATTAGATAACCTCTCGATCCATAAACTTATGATAACAATTGCCAGTTAAGCTGCTCGATCGCATTGGGGACACCAGGAAGAGTCTAAAAATCACAATTGTAATTTTTTACATTTTAGGATATCTTAGAAAGGTACTCCGTCAATGTGGCGTTATGAGCAGGATAACGATCGAGGTAACAGACGAACAGCACCAGCAAATTAAGGCAATGGCGGCTGTCCTGGGCAAATCTATTAAAGAGTTTGTACTCGAAAGGCTGTTTCCTTCTAACGATCGAGAGGAAGAACAGGCTTGGCAGGAACTCAAAGAACTGCTGAGGGAACGGATAGCGGCGGCCGAACGCGGCGAAGTATCGGCTAAGACATTCAGCCAGGTTTTGGAAGAGAAGCTGGCGGCGATGGGAAAAGTGTAATGCCATCCTACGAACTCACCTCCAACGCAGAAGAGGATTTAGCAGATATTATCGAGTACACCGTTAACAATTACGGCATAGCCCAGGCGCGAGATTACGTTGCTGCGCTGGAAACCTGTGCTGAAAACCTTGCGGGTAGCCAGGGCTTCTATCGGGATCTGAAAAACATTCATCCCCGTTTGCGCGTAACCCGATGTCAGCACCATTATATTTTTGGCATCATGAGATCGGGAAGTCCGATGGTGGTTGTTGCTATTTATCACGAGCGGATGGATGTGCTGCAACGCCTGAGAACGCGCTTGAAAAACCCACAAGAAGGATAGCTGCGATCGCCCTTTAAAGAAAATCGAATTTCACTACAATAAATCTCGATCGGCTGGAAAAAGCCGGACTGCTGTATCGAGAACGCTGTCCGATCGATCGGCGCGGCACCTATGCGGTGCTGACTGAAGCGGGATTGGCAATGCAACAACAAATGTGGACGGTTTACGCTGAAGCAATCGCAGAATACTTTGCCTGTCACCTGGACGATCGAGAACTTCAGGTGATGCAGCGAGTGCTGAAGCGAATGCTTGCCGGAGTAAGTCAGTAAGGGCGAGAGTGGCGATCGAAGTAGCTGCGGAAGCAGAGCAAGTTGCCAGTATATCAATTAAGGTCGATCGCCCCTATTTCTCCTCAGTCCGCGCAGGCGGACTTTGTTTGACAAGAAGCGATTTCAATCGCCGAGTTTCAATCACCGATTTTCTGTCTATTCCCCCGCCAAATCAGCTATAACTTTCTCCACAACTCGATTTAGCTCAACAGAATGAGAAGCTTTAAATAAAATCCGATCGCCCTTTTCGACAAATCCCAACAACCGCTTTGCTAAATCTTCCCGCCCATCCTTGGCTGTAATATCTCCTATCTCCACAAAAGGCAAACCCGCAGCGCCCGCAGCCATCGCCGCCGCTTCCTCAAAATCAGCAAAAACAAACAAAGCATCCAGATGCAAATCTCGCGCCGCTGTTCCCACTTGTTGGTGAAATTCGATCGCCCTGTCGCCCAATTCCTTCATCGTTCCCAACACCGCAATCCGGCGCTTTCCGGGAGTATCTGCTAACAGTCTCAGGGCCGCCAACATCGACTCCAAACCAGCATTGTAAGTCTCATCCAGAATCACAATATCCTGCGGCAAATCGTAGCGGCGTGCCCGTCCATCCGGTAGCTGCACAGACAAACCTTGCTTTAAAACTTCCCAATCAATACCTAAAACTTTTCCTACCGCCAAAGCCGCTAAATAATTTACAGCATTGTGGCGTCCCGGCAGCGGCAGCGGCAATTCTATACCATCTATAAGTATTGTATCATTAGTGAGCAATTCTCCGCACAAATCCCCGCCTTCTAAACCGTAACTTAAAGTTTTTCCCTGCCAAACTTCGGCTGCCGTTGCGATTAATCTGTCACAATCGTGATTGAGAATAGCAATGCTATCAGCAGGCATTTCGGCTAACAGTTCGCACTTAGCTTGGGCGATCGCCTCTTCGGAACCCAATCGCCCGATATGTGCCGTTCCTACATTAGTAATTACCGCAACAGTAGGACGTGCAATTTGCGACAGCAGCGCAATTTCCCCTAGTCCGCGCATTCCCATTTCAATTACAGCATAATTGTGTGCGGGTGAAAGCTCCAACAGAGTTTTTGGTACTCCAATTTCATTGTTGTAGTTATATTGAGTTTTAAGAACATTTCCCCTGGTTGACAAAACCGCTGCAATTAACTCTTTAGCAGTAGTTTTACCGACAGAACCAGTAACAGCAACTATAGGTATACTGAATTGGTCGCGCCACCAGCGAGCGATCGACTGATAAGCTTTTAAAGTATCGTCAACGCGCAACAGCGGAAAATTCGGCAGTTCCTGTTGCCAATCTCGATCGACAATCGCTGCTATCGCCCCCAAATCCCTGGCTTTTGCCACAAATTGATGGCCGTCAAAATTGTCTCCCCGCAGCGCCAAAAATACCTCGCCCCCTTCAAGAGTGCGCGTATCTGTGGCAATACCTGTCCCTACAACTGTCAAAACGTCGTCAGGCACAGCAGGCAAAGGTACAGTTAAAATTTCAGCAAGTTGGGCGATACTTACGCGACAAACCATAACCAGCACTCACATTTCAAATAATTATTTTCACAGCTAATCCTACCTTGCCTGACCTGGAATTTAACTGACAGGGGGCTGCTAACCTGGATATATCTTGACAATCCTAATACTAAATCGTCCGCCAACCAAGAAATTATCCCCTACCCACCCACAATCTTTACCAATACTTTACAAAGTAGATGGTGATTTAAGGCTTGCGAATTACCAGCAATTCATGTCATGCTGGTATTGGTAAATAGTTTAACTAAGCCAAAAATATCGATCGGCTTAAGCTGCTGACAGCTTCTACCCCTAAGCTTCATCCGGCGAGAAGCTCGGTTGACTAAATTGTTGCGATTCATTGGCCAATTCATCAAAATAATAGCGCTGAAAGCTCCAGCCCCAGCCTCGGAGGGTTAATCCAAAGTGAACGACTACAACAGACAAAGCCACGAAGAAGAACAGCTACTTTACAAGCACTGGCTGGAGTTGGTACAACGAGAGCAGCCGGCCGAACTCATCAGCCGCTTTCGCACTTTGTTTATCCACGGTACCGGATATCCCGATCGCTCCGTCGCCGACGCACTCGAAAAAATAGCAGCCTCAGAACACGCCGAACAAGAATTCAAGTACATCCTCAACCGCTGCTGCCACATCCTGATCAACCGCTGGCAAACCTACCCCAGCAAGCAAGCAGCCATCCCTGAATTGATCGCTATGTTTGAAGAAGCGCCCAAAATATTATTTGGATACCATCGATCGCGGGGGCGAGCCTCCATCCCCCAATTAGTAAATCAATTTACAGAAAGCGAACAGTACCTCACCCTCCAACGTTTAGCCAAAGTCATAACTCACAACAATGAAGATAGCAGCAACAGCAAAACCCCTGCTACCCTTGCCCTCGGAACCTTAATTCCCCGTTACCCTTACCTCTACAAACACTGCCTCCTCAGCGACGACAGCACCTACGAACAGCAGAAAATCATTAAAAAAATCCAAGCTCAAAAGCAGCAGCAATTTGAGGTCAACCTCTCGCAATACGTGGCTCACCAAGTGAGAAAAGCCCAAACAGCGCGCCGGGAAACCTCAATTGTCTTCAAAAGAAGTATACAGCCTATAAAAAACCCGACCCTGTTGACCGACCCGGAACTATTCTTTGCCCTCAAGCAATTTGTCGGAAAAGTAGAGGGAGCCGATACCTACAGACAGCTAGCGGGCCGTTTCACGGCGAACGCCAGCACAAATCAGTCCTACGGCTCATTTAAAGACGACTTGTACGAATACCTGATTTCTTCTGTCACCGACGATCGCTACGGCAAACGTCTCTTTAACGAAAAATTGTATAAGCAACTACAAAATACCCTGCCCCACAGCGACGATCAGAAGTTTAACGAATTTTTAATGATCAGAACTTGCAGCCAGTTATTGAACTTTTTAGTAGTAGAGAGTCCTGTGCGGCCCAACCACTTTGTCTTCATCGACCTGATCTCAAACCTCGGTCCCACCCAAACCACAGGTTTGCTGCTGAAAATCGTACTAATTTGCGGCAAAGTCAAGCCCTACCTAGAAAAGCGGCTGGCAATTTTGTTCGGTCACTACGAATGCAGTACCCGAGAAGGCGTGGTGTGGTTAGTCAAAGCCCTAGAAAACGTAAACCTAGCTTTGAGTACCAACTTTGGCAAGGTGGATGTATCTTTCCTGCGGTAAGAGGGGGCGGCATAACTTTCTCTGCTTCCACTGCAGGCAAAACATCACACCCATCAACCAGGTTTCTGAATACCCTAAAAGTTTTACCTTTGATTAGAACGACTTAATTAACTCCTGAAACCTATTCAAAAGACATTATTCTATGTTAAAGTACCAAGTGTGAATCAGATTCAGTTGCAGGCTTTGTTCATTGCTACAGAATTGTCTAAAAACTTGCCCTTCTGTATCGGCAGGGGACTCTCCGAAACTGAAATCTTCGCACTGTCTAAATTTTGGAGTTATTCCTCATGTCGATATACGTCGGTAACTTATCCTACCAAGTTACCCAAGAAGACATCACCACCGTCTTCGCCGAATACGGAACTGTTAAGCGGGTACATCTACCTACCGACAGAGAAACCAGTCGCCCCCGCGGCTTCGGTTTTGTAGAAATGTCCACAGATGCAGAAGAAGATGCAGCGATTGCTGCTCTCGACGGAGCAGAGTGGATGGGTCGCGACCTCAAAGTTAACAAAGCCAAGCCCCGCGAAGATGAAGGTGGCCGGGGCGGCGGCAACCGGGGCGGCGGTGGCCCTGGAAAATTTGCTCGCGGAGGGGGCGGCGGCGGAGGACGTTATTAATTTCCTCTGATAAAGATTTGAGATTGAAGAGTTGAAATTGGCGCGAGAGCTCACCTAGCTCCGAACCACTTCCGGCCTTTCCGAAAAACCTATGCTCTTCAAGTTTCCATATCTACCGCATTAAATATACCAAAAAGCCAAGGGCCTAACCCTTGGCTTTTTGGTATGAGGGTTGACGGTATGAGTCTGAAACCGGCTACGCGAATCCGTTGCAGTACCGTCAGGTTCTAATCGTCAGGTTCGATGCTGCTGCTCAATCCGTGATTATTGAGCGTTTCAGCGTAAAACTCAGCGTGTTCCAGAGCGCAAACAATCACCAATCCCATCCCGTTAGTATGGGCTTCCATCATCACATTTACCGCCTGTGGCTGAGTCAGACTCGGTACCGTCGCCATCAAAGTCTGCACCACGTACTCCATAGGATTGAAATCATCATTGTGCAGCAGAACGCGGTAGCGCGGTGCAAGCTTGCGGACTGTGGAAGGCTTTTGAATAATTTCGACAGACACTAATCTATACCTCCTGACTTGTAAAATGTTAAAATTTGTCAACAATCTTGAGCCGGATTCCTCCGCTGTGCAAGACTATCTCACTTTCAGCTATTTTATTGAAATCTGAAAATTCAGACAAGGCAGCCCCTTGGTCGATCGCGAGCTGTGAACCCAACACCAAACCCACAGGGGGCGTCCTGGGCCCTGGGCAACCACCTTCCTAACGCCATAATATTAGAAAGGCGCGATCGGTTAAAAATAACAAACTACTACCTGTTGAGTCTCCAGAACTGACGGAACCTTATATGAAACGCAAACCTAAATCCTACAACGACAGATTCAGCGGCGACCCATCCCGAGGAGATGAAGACTCCGATTACTCCGGCTCCTTTGGCGGACAGTCGCGGCGTCAACCTCAGTCCGGTAAACCCTCTTTCCTCAATTCCGCCACCCTAGGAATTTTAACAGCCGTCTTTATTCTGGGAATTGGCATTGGCATTGCCTTTAGCTCCACAGCTACAATTAGCCCAGAGAACGTAGCATCCCGCGAATTTATCGATCGCAGCGCCCCGAACCCAGAACTTTGCGTGCAGTTTGGAGCAAGCGCGATGGTGACAGATATGCGCCTCTACGTCACCCTCAATCCCTTCAACGTCTACATCTCGCAGCCTAGTATGCGCCCCGGATGCGTCCTGCGAACCAATAACTGGGCAATTCTCGAACAAAGAAAACTCATCAGCCAAGACCAAGTGCGCGATTGCAAAAATCGCATGAACACCTTTGGCTTCACCGGCCCCCTAGAAGCTCAACCCGAAATTAACTGTATCTACCAAAACGACGGCGCTAAAAACCTGTTCCTCAACCAACCGGGTTCGATAGCTCCAACCACTGAAGGTCAAAATTTCTAAATCGCCGATATAGCGGTTTTCAGTTGAGTCAATTACAGATATGGGGTAGGACTTAGGCAAAGCCTAAGTCCTTACTTTATTTTAGAGAATGGAATACTGCTCTAAGGAATGAGAATTAAATAACTTCCACTCTTGAAAGTGGGATGGGCGTCCCGCCCGTCCAAAAAGGACGGGCGGGACGCCCATCCCACAATAACAATTAAAATTGTAAGTTATTTAATTCGCGATCCTAAGTAAATTTTGAACAAAGAGGTTCGAGGGAAGAAAAAAGTCTTCCTTCTTCCCTCGAACCTCTTCCTTCTTCCTTCTTCCTTCTTCCTGACATCCGTTACATCCGTTACAAAATCCGTTGCCGAACTTCCTTCTTCCTTCAAAAACCTAACTGGGGGAAATCTTCCGTTAACTGAACTTGCAAAATTTGACCGGGTTGAATCGTAGCAGGTTGAGGAGCAGCGACGTAAGTTGTAGCAACACCACCGGCTGCTCCCGCCAACAAACCGATACCAGAAAAGCCGCTCAGCAAGAACAAAGCTAAGCCACCAATACCAGTATTTCGCAACAAACTGCGATCGGTCGGCTGTTGTCGGCGGCCTCCCACGGGTTCTGAGCGAGCGAAGAGAGGGATATTGCGGCCGTTGAGACTAATAGCTTCGACCACAAATCGACTGCCGAGGTTCGTTGTTTCAAACCGACCGATGACCGGCGTATTAGCAGGTACGATCGTATTACCACGACTGTCGAGAATTCCCCCTTGCAGCAACAGCACTTCCTCTCGGCTGGGCTTCGCACGGGCAAGGCGCAAAGCCCGATCGCCCGGGTATAGCAAACTGAGCTCCGTGCCCGCCGACAACAAGACATTCGCCCCAGCCGGAGCCTGCAAAGGAGCATTCGATCGTCCCCCAGGAAGCGGTTCACCAAAAGTAAGCGTCCGCTGTTGGGGCGCTGCAGCAGCCGTTATTTGAGGCTCTAGGCGGGGTAGAGCAGCAGCTTGTACCCCACGGCGTTCGTCAAGGCGAACATTGACTAAAGGCACTCTTAGCGGCCGGATTTGGTCATTGGGAGTTGGCGGCTCCGAAGAATTTGTAGCGGGATTCAGGGAAGTACGAGGCTCAGCTCTATCGATCTCTGTGGCAGCAGTTGAGTTGGAATCAGTCGGCGGCTGGTTTTGCGGTACTTGTCTTGCAGGCTGGGGTTGAGTTTGGGGAGTTTCCATATTCGGAGTCGGTTCGATCGAAGGACGCAACACCCAGCGATTTTCTACCCCGCTTCTTTGGAATTGAACTTGCCCTGCCCTGAAACCGACTCCAGGAGCCAAATTGACCAGAATTCTCGCCGTTCCCGGTTGAAGTTGACTCACTCCCACAGAACGCACTCTGCCTTGCGGGTATAACTGAGTTGCATCTACTCCGATCTCAGTATTGGGCAAATCCACAGCAATCTGAGACGGGTTGAGTAGAGAATATGTGGGGGTTGTTCCCTCTGGGAGAGTAATTTCTAGCTGATTTGTCGCCGGATCGAATTGCCAACTTGTGACTGTTGAAGCATTTGCTGGTTGCTGTGCTGCAGGCACTGCTGCAACTGCGGCGGCGACTGCTAGACTCAGACTCAGTGACTCGATCGCAAACAATCCCGCTGGTAGAGAATTAACAGTCAATTTTTGTAAGTCTGCCCAAAATTTTCGTGGTAATTTTTTGTATGGCATGGCTGCTGGGTGAAATTTTCGATCTGAAATGATTATGGATGGGAAAATTTTGCCTTCGGATGACGCTGAAAGTTTAGCATTATTGCGATATGAAAAATTTAACTAAATGGAAATTATTGCGATCGCGCTTCGTTCTTAACAACAAGTGGTGTCAGGTTAGACAAGATGAAATAGAATTGCCAAGCGGACAAATTATAGACGACTTTTTTGTTAATGTCCGGCCCAATATCGCCCTCGTATTTGCCACGACAGAGCAGCAAGAACTTGTATTAGTGCGCCAATACAGGCACGGAGTAGGCGAAATTTTGCTGGAACTGCCTGCCGGCTCTTTCAACCCTGCTGAAGAGAGCGGGAAATCGGCAGCAGCCAGAGAACTGGCCGAAGAAACGGGATATGTTGCTGAAGAAATTTTGGAACTAGCCACCTTATATGATAACCCCGTAAAAGACACCAATTCTATCTACCTATACTTTGCTAAAAATGTCAACCTTGCTAGCAAAATACAATTGGATATTACAGAAGATATTGAAGTAGTTTTAGTCCCAATTACCGAAGTTTTGTTAAAAATAGCAAACCGATAAATTTGTGTAGGAGGAAGCATCGCAGCTATTTTTTAGGATTAGAATTTTTGAATAAACAGCGGTAAGGTGCTGTGTGAATGGCACCCTACACGCTGTTTGTTGTGAGACCTGTCTTAAGGAGAAAGAGTCAGAAAATCCAGAGAAGTAATAGTATTATCAGCCCCAAAAATCTGAGCCAAAACCTCCCCAGTCGCCGCAACTTGTAAGAGTGTGCCATTGGCGATCGAGTTAATTTGCAAAGCCTCAAAACTCAAGCCACCAGCCAGGACAAACTTATCAGTTCCTACGGAAAAATTGAGTACAGTATCCATACCGCTATTAGCGCTTAACACAAAGCGATCGTTCCCAATACCTCCAATCAAAGTATCATCTCCCCCATCGCCAAACAGCCAGTCATCCCCTGCACCCCCATTGAGAATATCGCTATCTTTCCCTCCGTGGAGGGTGTCATTACCATCATCACCATTGAGAGTATCTTGACCTTCATTGCCGTATAACAGGTCATCGCCACTACCACCGTTAATGCAGTCTTGCTGACCCTCTTGGCCCACAGCGCCTCGCCGATTTTCCCCGCGATCGCCAAAAATCGTATCATTACCTTCATTGCCACACAAAATATCGCTGCCATCATCGCCGTAAATTAAATCATCCCCAGCATCTCCCTGTACAACATCATCATCCTTGCCTCCACGAAGGGTATCCTTACCCAAACCCCCACTCAGAGAATCGGAACTCTCACCCCCACCCTGAAAATCATTTCCATCTCCCCCAAATAGCAAATCGCGGCCATCCACATCGGACACTAACTGATTTTGCAAGCCACCGTAAAGCGAATCGTCCCCCTCATCCCCGACAATCGTATCGGAACCGAGTTCACCCCAAATCCTGTCATTATCTTTGCCACCGTAAACTAAGTCATTACCTTTGCCAGCAAAAATGCTATCGTTACCGCTGCCACCGCCGATGATATCGCCGGTGTCGTTACCGAAAATTAAGTCGCCTTCATCCGTGGCAACTGTACTGGCTTGTTGAGTGCCGTAGTCGCCGATTATGGTGTCGGAACCTAGATTGCCGTAGAGAGTATCCGAGTCAGTTTCGCCGAAAATACGATCGCCCGCTTTGCCTCCAAACAGCAAATCCCGTCCGTTGCCACCTCGCAAGGTGTCGTCTTGTTCTTGGCTATTAAGTACGTCGTTGCCATCGCCTCCTGTCAGCAAATCGAAGCCGTCTGGGTCACTGTCTAGGGAGTTGAGTACCCCACCAAACAGAGAGTCGTCTCCCTTGTCGCCCCAAAGGGTATCGGGCCCTTTGTCACCCCAAATCAGGTCGTTGTCGATGCCACCATAGGCGATGTCAGGGCCTTTGCCGGAGTAAATGGTGTCATTGCCTTGAGTGCCGGCAATGGCGTCGCCTGAAGAACCGCCAAAAATCAGGTCGCCGTCGTTGTCGGTTAAGTCGATGTTGTTGCCGTTGTCGCCGACTATGGTGTCGCCACCGCGATCGCCGTACAATGTGTCTCCATTGCGATCACCAAAAATGCGATCGTTGTCTTTGCCGCCAAATACGGCATCGGTTTCTTTGCCGGAGTAAACGATGTCGTTGTCCTTACCTGCTGCGATGAAGTCTCGCTGTTGTTCGCCGAAGATGATATCGCTGCCGCCTTCACCTAACACTGTGTCGTCGCCGCGGAGGGAGAGAAACAGTTGGTTAGTGTCGTTTCCTGTTAAGGAATCGTTTCCGGGAGTCCCGATGCTGGTGTTTTGGATGCCGATGAGTTGGGCGGCGTTTGAGTCGAAGTTAAGTATTTGCGAAGGCTGGGGTTGGATAAATGTTATCGGGGGCAGCAAGGGCAAGGGGTCGCAACCGCAACCGGTATCCGGTTCGGGTACTGGGTTGAATATAGGGGTTGGTTCCGCCGCGGGTGTTGGTGTGGGTGTTGGTTGCGGGGCTGGGGTTGGTGTTGGTGTTGGTGTTGGTGGTGTTGGTGTTGCAGTTGGCGCCGGTGTTGGTGTGGGTGGTGTTGGTTCCGCTGCGGGTGTTGGCGCCGGTGTTGGTGTGGGTGGTGTTGGTTCCGCTGCAGGTGTTGGTGTTGGCGGTGTTGGTGGTGTTGGTGTTGGCGGTGTTGGTGGTGTTGGTTCCGCTACGGGTGTGGGTGTTGGCGGTGTTGGTGGTGTTGGTTCCGCTACGGGTGTGGGTGTTGGCGGTGTTGGTGGTGTTGGTGTTGGCGGTGTTGGTGGTGTTGGTGTTGGCGGTGTTGGTGGTGTTGGTGTTGGCGGTGTTGGTGGTGTTGGTGTTGGTGTTGGCGGTGTTGGTGGTGTGGGTGTTGGCGGTGTTGGTGGTGTTGGTGTTGGTTGGTTCAGGGGAATGGCAGAGACAGTAGCGCTGGCGGGGCTGGTAGCGCCCTGGTTGTCTGTAGCGCTGTAGGTGAAATTTGCTGTTGTAAAGTTGGCTGTCGATTGGAAAAATAATTGGTTAATGTCAGCAGGTGTCAGAATTTCACCGGCGGTGACAATCCGGCCGCCGGTTTCGGGATTGCCTAAAAATATCAGCCCTTCATTTGCTGGTGGGACGGTGTTGATGGTGAAGGATGCGATCGACCCGTCTGGATCTGTGCCGCCTAGTCCTGCGATCGCCACAGCGCTGCTGGGGCCGATCTCGAGGTTGACGTTGTTAGCTACGGGCGGTTGGTTTGGCATCGGCCGCAGGGCCGATACAGTAGCGCTGGCGGGGCTGGTGGCACCCTGGTTGTCTGTAGCGCTGTAGGTGAAATTTGCTGTTGTAAAGTTGGCTGTCGATTGGAAAAATAATTGGTTAATGTCAGCAGGTGTCAGAATTTCACCGGCGGTGACAATCCGGCCGCCGGTTTCGGGATTGCCTAAAAATATCAGCCCTTCATTTGCTGGTGGGACGGTATTGATGGTGAAGGATTCGATCGACCCGTCGGGGTCGCTTCCTCCCAGTCCTGCGATCGCCACAGCGCTGCTGGGGCCGATTTCGAGGTTGACGTTGCTAGCTATCGGTGGTTGGTTGGCGGGAGTCGGAGTCGGAGTCGGTGGGAGTGGGGGAGTCGGAGTCGGTGGGAGTGGGGGAGTCGGAGTCGGGGCAGCGGCGATGCTGGTGGTAACAGTTGCGCCGGGATCGCTGCCGTTGTTGTTGCCGGGATTGGGGTCTGGGGTATTTGAGGTGCTGCTAGCAGTGTTGGCGACGGTGCCTCCGGTGGCGGGCACTGCGAAACTGACGGTTCGGTTGGCGCTGGTTGCGCTGGCTAGGGATGGGATGGCAGTCCAAGTCACAATACCTGTAGTTGCGTTGTAACTTCCGCCCTCCGAGACGCTGACTCCTGTTAAGCCCCGAACAATGCTGTCGGCGATCGCCACATTGGTTGCCGCACTCGGCCCACTGTTAGTCGCCGTAATTGTGTAGGTGACTGTCGAGCCCGCAGCCGCACTAGCGGGCCCGGTTTTGCGCGTCACTACATCGGCGCTATCGGCGATCGTGGTGGTGACTCTTGCCGACGGGCTGCTGCCGTTGTTGTTGCCGGGATTGGGGTCTGGGGTACTTGAGGTGCTGCTAGCAGTGTTGGCGACGGTGCCTCCGGTGGCGGGCACTGCGAAACTGACGGTTCGGTTGGCGCTGGTTGCGCTGGCTAGGGATGGGATGGCAGTCCAAGTCACAATACCTGTAGTTGCGTTGTAACTTCCGCCCTCCGAGACGCTGACTCCTGTTAAGCCCCGAACAATGCTGTCGGCGATCGCCACATTGGTTGCCGCACTCGGCCCACTGTTAGTCGCCGTAATTGTGTAGGTGACTGTCGAGCCCGCAGCCGCACTAGCGGGCCCGGTTTTGCGCGTCACTACATCGGCACTCTGGGTGATAGCAGTGGTGACTCTTGCCGACGGGCTGCTGCCGTTGTTGTTGCCGGGATTGGGGTCTGGGGTACTTGAGGTGCTGCTAGCAGTGTTGGCGACGGTGCCTCCGGTGGCGGGCACTGCGAAACTGACGGTTCGGTTGGCGCTGGTTGCGCTGGCTAGGGATGGGATGGCAGTCCAAGTCACAATACCTGTAGTTGCGTTGTAACTTCCGCCCTCCGAGACGCTGACTCCTGTTAAGCCCGGAACAATGGTGTCGGCGATCGCCACATTGGTTGCCGGACTCGGCCCACTGTTAGTGGCCGTAATTGTGTAAGTGACTGTCGATCCGGCGATCGCAGTAGCGGGCCCGGTTTTGACCGTCACTACATCGGCACTCTGGGTGATAGCAGTGGTAACTCGCGCTTGAGGGCTGCTGCCGTTGTTGTTGGCAGGATTGGGGTCTGGGCTCGTTGAGGTGCTGCTAGCAGTGTTGGCGATCGGGCCGCCGGTGGCGGGAACTGCGAAACTGACGGTTCTGTTGGCGCTGGCGGCGCGGGCTAGGGATTGGATGGCAGTCCAAGTCACAATACCTGTAGTTGCGTTGTAACTTCCGCCCTCCGAGACGCTGACTCCTGTTAAGCCCGGAACAATGGTGTCGGCGATCGCCACATTGGTTGCCACACTCGGCCCACTGTTAGTGGCCGTAATTGTGTAGGTGACTGTCGAGCCCGTAGCTGCAGTAGCTGGCCCGGTTTTGACCGTCACTACATCGGCGCTATCGTTCGTAATAGTGGTGGTGACTCTCGCATCCGGGCTGCTGCCACTGTTGTTGGCGGGTACGGGATCGATCGTGTTGCTGCTGCTGAATACACTGTTTGTAATAGGGCCGAGTGTAGTTGGGGCGGTAACGGTTACGGTGCGGGTGGTGCTGGCCCCAACAGGTAAATTCGGAATACGCCAGGAGACCAGTCTCGTTGTCGGGTTGAAAGTGCCACTGCCGTCGGCACTGCCAAATACTGCCCCTCGGGGCAGTTGGTCTTCAACCAGCACGTTTTCGGCCGGGTTCGGGCCATTATTTACTGTCGTAATTGTGTAAGTAATGCTGCTACCCGGTGCCGCAGCAGCCGGGCCTTTTTTCGTTGTCGCAACATCTGCTGTAGTAGTCGGCACGTTTATAGTTTGGATCGACAAAGTGCGAATGTCGTGAATATTTGTTGCGTCTCCCGTTGAACCAGCAAAACCAAATTTGAATGTTGCCGGGATTTGCCCGTTTATTCCCTCTAAATTGCCAATGTCGATAATAGTCTCGCCCGGATCTGTAAACGAACCATTATTGTTGAGATCAAAGCTAACAGTAAGTTGACGACGGTTGGGCGTTGCAGAAGAAGTGGGAGGTTGCAAAATAACTTGAACTCTTCTTCTGGCTGGTTCGCGAGTCCTAGTAATGCTGTTGATTGGCGGACTTACGGGATTGGGAATATTATCTACTCCCCCCGGCACAAAGTTAGAAGTTAAAAACCGATATTGCGTAGCTTGGCTACCTCGAAGCGTTACCGAATCTGGTCTAGACCCGTCCGCAGTTCCGCCTATACGCCCTTCATTCTGAGTTGAAAAATTTCCGAATTCATCAAATCCAATTCCTAAATAACCTCCGAGTAAACCGGCCTGATTTTCGTTTATATTTTGGGCGTAGCCGAGAGAACCTCCATAGCCTCCAGCTTTTGTTGGCGTCACACTACCGTCAATTAAAAAGAAACTTATGCCGTCCCCTGTCAAATTATTGGATAAATTCGGACGTGCAGTGCCGTTGTAGGCAAATATATCGAAGACAATTTTAAGGCCACTGCTGGCTGGTACCGCACTGTTATAGATGGCAAAAGTAGATTGGTCAAAACTTCTTGAAGTTAATCTCAAAGCCCCGCTGCCGGGCGGGTCGATGTTCAAACCCGGAAAACTCTCCGTTCCGGTTCCTGCTGTTAAAGCTGGAAGGTCTGCCGTGCCGCTGACCCCAGATATCCAAGGCCCTATTAGACTTGCATCTTGAAAAGTTTCGTCAACTAAAGTAATGAGGACAGCGCTGTAAGTTTCCTGCGTTTTTGTTTCAAATGCTATTGCGGTTTTTACTCGTCCTGCTGTAACATTTAATTTCCAGTTTCCTCCTAACTTTGCACTACCAATTAAATTGTTGGAAGCGGCTATATTTGCACCTGTTAGTTCTCTCAGCTTCCGCACGAAAGCAATCCCTGATTTTCCAGCCCCCACCCTACACGCTAACAATAAAATATCGGCTTTTTCCGTGAAAGAATTTCCCCACTGCTGCAAATGCCGATCGTACTTTGGTAAGTTTTCATCCTTCAGTACAGTTGACCCCAGTTGCACGGAAGCTTCATTGCCGTGAGCCACTATCTGAAGGCTGGCAATTAAGCTGCGTTTAGCTAGAATCTCGGTAATTTGTTCTACTCCGTCCAGAGTTTGATCGAGGACAATTATCTCTGTCCCCGGTTTGACTCCGCTGGCAAGATGCTGATAATTCTCTACCCTCGGATCGATGCAAACTAAATGTTTTTTATTTTGAGTATTGACGGCCAGACTCGCTTTTGTTAAACAGGAAATATCCCTCGCCCGATCGCCGACTAACGGCGTCCCAATCAAAGAAGCTTTTATGCAATCGGTGTCGCGGCGATCGCAACTTGATTTGTGAATAGGCGATGAGTAGTTGCACCATAAATTTTTCATGAGTTAGATAGCTCCTTGATTTGTTAATTGTCAATCTTCAGTGAGTGATGTTAGTGTTAATTGCTAATAGGAAATTTCTCATTGCTAATTTCTCGACTTCGCATAGTTAACAAGTTCTATTTACTGCGATTTTTTTTTGATCGACATCTTCCCAAAGTAGCACTTCCCTGTATTTAGCTGGGAAATCAGGCGTTTTTTAGCCAAGTCAAACGTGGCGCTAAATTATTTTACGATGAAAAACAACGGACACTATGTACCAAAATACACCGTGTAATGCGAGATTTGTTCGGAGCATCTCAATGAAAGCAGCCAAGCTAGAAATTGGAGTTTTGAGGCAGGAGGCTCTCTTGCTGCGAGGCAGGATGGAAGAGGAAGAAGGCAGGAGCCAGAAGAAGTGTTTTTACAAATATGAGATGCTCCCGATTGGGTGCCGGAAAGCAGTTGACAATTGTTGGCTTTTGTAGAAAAAAAGGCTTCATTTCTCAGACTTTTATTAAGACTTGAGTCCTCATCACAAACCAATTTTATGGGTGTCACCCCGCAGAATATCATATCATCTATCTTCCCTCAAAAAAAGATTAGAAATTTTGTAGTCCTCAACTTAGTTTTCGGGCTTTTCTCACGAATGAATGACTCACTAACCACCAATTTCATGGTCATCAGCAAGTCGAATCACCCAATAATATCAATTCCGCTTGCCCCGGAATGATTGTTGACGGTTGACGGTTGACGGTTGACTGTGAATCAAAACAATGAAAATTGCGCTAATATTTGTTGGCAGCTTGATTCAACTTTATCACGACGATAAGCGCGAATTTGATATCATTCCGGTGTTAGCGGAATGGATATAATTCACCAGCTCGCTCACTATTTTTTGAAAACATTAAAAAACTCGGTTTATTTAACAAACCGAGTTGCTAAAATTTTACGAAAAATGCAGGGGATTGAATGCGCTTTTCTCTGAACAAGAAAGAGTCAGAAAATCCACAGCACTAAGAGTATTATCAGCCCCAAAAATCTGAGCCAAAACCTCCCCAGTCGCCGCAACTTGTAAGAGTGTGCCATTAGCCATCGAGTTAAGTTGCAAAGCCTCAAAACTCAAGCCACCAGCCAGGACAAACTTATCAGTTCCTACGGAAAAATTGAGCACAGTATCCATACCGCTATTAGCGCTTAACACAAAGCGATCGTTCCCAATACCTCCAATCAAAGTATCATCTCCCCCATCGCCAAACAGCCAGTCATCCCCAACACCCCCATTGAGAATATCGCTATCTTTCCCTCCGTGGAGGGTGTCATTACCATCATCACCGTTGAGAGTATCTTGACCTTCATTGCCGTATAACAGGTCATCGCCACTACCACCGTTAATGCAGTCTTGCTGACCCTCTTGGCCCACAGCGCCTCGCCGATTTTCCCCGCGATCGCCAAAAATCGTATCATTACCTTCATCGCCACACAAAATATCGCTGGCTGAGTCGCCGTACATCAAGTCGTTGCCAGCATCTCCCTGTACTACATCATCATCCTTGCCTCCACGAAGGGTATCGTTACCAAAACCCCCATCGAGAGAGTCGGAACTCTCACCCCCACCCTGAAAGTCATTTCCATCTCCCCCAAATAACAAGTCGCGTCCATCAACATCGGACACTAACTCGTTTTGCAAGCCACCGTAAAGCGAATCGTCCCCCTCATCCCCGACAATCGTATCGGAACCGAGTTCACCCCAAATCCTGTCATTATCTTTGCCACCGTAAACTAAGTCATTACCTTTGCCGCCAAAAATGCTATCGTTACCGCTGCCACCGCCGATGAGATCGCCGGTGTCGTTACCGAAAATTAAGTCGCCTTCCTCCGTGGCAATTGTGCTGGCTTGTTGAGTGCCGTAGTCGCCGATTATGGTGTCGGAACCTAGATTGCCGTAAAGAGTATCCGAGTCAGTTTCGCCAAAAATACGATCGCCCGCTTTGCCTCCAAACAGCAAATCCCGTCCGTTGCCACCCAGCAAGGTATCGTCTTGTTCTTCGCCGTGAAGTAAGTCGTTGCCATCGCCTCCTGTCAGCAAATCGAAGCCGTCGGGGTCGCTATCGAGGGAGTTGAGCACGCCACCAAACACAGAGTCGTCTCCGTTGTCGCCCCAAAGGGTGTCGGGGCCTTTGTCACCCCAGATCAGGTCGTCTTCTTTGCCACCAAAGGCGATGTCGCCAGCCTTGCCGGAGTAAACGGTGTCGGAACCTTGGTTGCTAGCAATGGCATCGCCTGAAGAACCGCCGAAAATCAGGTCGCCGTCGTTACCAGTCAAGTCGATGTTGTTGCCGTTGTCGCCGATTATGGTGTCGGCACCGCGATCGCCGTACAATGTGTCTCCATTGCGATCGCCAAAAATGCGATCGTTGTCTTTGCCGCCAAATACGGCATCGGTTTCTTTGCCGGCGTAAACGATGTCGTTGTCGAGGCCGGCAGCTATGTAATCTCGCTGTTGTTCGCCGAAGATGATATCGCTGCCGCCTTCACCTAACACTGTGTCGTCGCCGCGGAGGGAGAGAAACAGTTGGTTAGTGTCGTTTCCTGTTAAGGAATCGTTTCCGGGAGTCCCGATGCTGGTGTTTTGGATGCCGATGAGTTGGGCGGCGTTTGAGTCGAAGTTAAGTATTTGCGAAGGCTGGGGTTGGATAAATGTTATCGGGGGCAGCAAGGGCAAGGGGTCGCAACCGCAACCGGTATCCGGTTCGGGTACTGGGTTGAATATAGGGGTTGGTTCCGCCGCGGGTGTTGGTGTGGGTGTTGGTTGCGGGGCTGGGGTTGGTGTTGGTGTTGGTGTTGGTGGTGTTGGTGTTGCAGTTGGAGTTGCAGTTGGTTCCGGTTCCGGCGTGGGTATGGGCGTCGGCGCGGGTATGGGCGTCGGGGCTGGTTCCGCTGCGGGTGTGGGTGTTGGTGCCGGTGTGGGTGTTGGTGTTGGAGTGGGTGCCGATGTTGGAGTTGGTTCCGCTGCGGGTGTTGGTGTTGGAGTGGGTGCCGATGTTGGTTCCGGCGCGGGTGTTGGTGTTGGAGTTGGTGCCGGAGTTGGTTCCGGTGCGAGTGTTGGAGTTGGTGCCGGTGTGGGTGTTGGTTCCGGCGCGGAAGTTGGAGTTGGCGTGGGTGTTGGTGGTGTGGGTGTTGGTTCCGGCGCAGGTGTTGGTTCCGGCGCGGGCGCGGGTGTTGGTATCGGCGCGGGTGTTGGTGGAGTTGGTATCGGCGCGGGTGTCGCCGTCGGTATCGGTTCCTTAAGGGGAAGGAGAGAGACCGTGGCGACTGCCGCACTGGTAGCGCCGAGGTTATCTGTAGCGCTGTAAGTGAAATTTGCCCCTATGAAATTGTCAGACGCCTGAAAGAACAACTGCGTAATTTGCTCCGGCGTCAGAGTTTGACCTGCCGTGACCCGCACCCCCTGGCTGGGATCGCCCAAGAACAGCGTACCTTCAGTGGCTGGCGGCAAAGTGTTGATAGTAAAGGAAACCACCGTGCCGTCGGCGTCAGTTCCTCCCAGTCCGGGAATCTTCGCAGTTCTTCCCAGCAACACAGCCAGAAGAGAGTTGTTAGCCACGGGTGGCTCGTCATTAGGAGGTAATAGTGCTAGGAGAGAAGCCGTAGCCGGGGCTCCACTAATCGCGCCGCGGCTGTCTGTCGCGCTGTAGGTAAAATTGGTTTCTGTGAAATTGCCAGAGGCTTGGAAGAATAACTGGCTGATTTGACTTGTGCTAAGTCTTTGGCCTGCCGTCACCCGGATTCCCTGGCTGGGGTCGCCCAAGAACAGGACGCCTTGATTTGCAGCAGGCAGGGTGTTGATAGTGAAGAATTCGATCGAGTCGTCGGGGTCTTTTGCCGTGAGCCCTGCGAGGTTGACGGTGTTGTGTGGCGCCAGTGTCTTGCTGAAGTTTGTGGGTACCGGCAGGTAGTTGAACGCCGGGGACACCAGAGAAACTGTGGCGGCAGGACTGCTGCCACCGAGATTGTCCTTGCTGCTGTAGGTAAAGTTAGCTCCTGTGAAATTGCCGACAGACTGGAAGAATAACTGCGTCATTTGCTCGGCCCTCAGGGTTTGACCTGCCGTGACGGCGACTCCCCCGGTTGCGGGGTCGCCCAAGAACAGGATGCCTTGATTTGCCGGCGGCAGGGTGCTGATAGTGAATGCAACCACCGTGCCGTCTGAGTCTCTGCCTCCGAGCCCGCCGAGTCGGACAACGCTGTTGGGCGCGATCGCCACATTGCTGCTGTCGGCTGAGGGAAGCTTGTTGGGTGAAGGCGGAGCGAGTAAAATGGCCGTGGTGACAGTGGCTCTGGACTCGGAACCGTTGTTATTGCTGGGGTCGGGGTCAAAAGTAGTCGATCGACTCCCGGAAGTATTGCTAATGGTGCCGGTCGCTGGAGCGACTACTGTTACCTCGCGGTTGACTTTGCTCCCCCTAGTCAAACTGCGAATTGTTGGGAAGGTGACAACCCCTGTCAGGGGGTCGTAAGTGCCGCCGTCCGATGCGGTGACTCCCGTTAAACCGGGAATGATGCTGTCTGTAATCACTACATTTTCAGCAGCATTCGGCCCATTGTTGGCGGTAGTTATAGTATAAGTCACGGAACTACCAGCAGGAGCAGATGTGAGACCGCTCTTGGACGTAACCAGGTCGGCGCGGGCTGCACCGATCGAAGTCACAACTCGCCCCCCAGGCTGACCGGGCACTGCGACTGTCGAGCCGTCGTTATTCGTCAAGTCCGGGTCACTCGTGGACGATCGACTCAATACAATATTCGTGATACTCGTCAGGCTAGCCGGCGGTACAAACATCAGGGTGCGGGTGACGCTGCTGCCGCTGGCTAAAGTCTCGATCGCTGGGAACTCGATCGCCCCTGTGGCAGCATTGTAGGTTCCGCCATCGGACACGCTGACATTAGTTAAGCCGGGAATCAGGCTGTCGGTGATGACTACGTTGGCTGCGGGACTCGGCCCGAAGTTGGTAGTAGTGATTGTATAAAGTAGCGTGTCACCCACCTTGATGGTGGCCGGAGCCGTTTTTTGCGTGACAACATCCGCCACAGCACCGATCGAAGTAATGACTCGCCCCCCCGCCTGACCGGGCACTGCCACTGTCGAGCCGTCGTTGTTGGTTAAGTCCGGGTCACTCGTGGACGATCGACTCAATACAATATTCGTGATACTCGTCAGAGTCGGCGGCGGTACAAACATCAGGGTGCGGGTGACGCTGCTGCCGCTGGGTAAAGTCTCGATCGCTGGGAACTCGATCGCCCCTGTGGCAGCATTGTAGGTGCCGCCATCGGACACGCTGACATTAGTTAAGCCGGGAATCAGGCTGTCGGTGATGACTACGTTGGCTGCGGGACTGGGCCCGAAGTTGGTAGTAGTGATTGTATAAAGTAGCGTGTCGCCCACCTTGATGGTGGCCGGAGCCGTTTTTTGCGTGACAACATCCGCCACAGCACCGATCGAAGTAACGACTCGCCCCCCAGGCTGACCGGGCACTGCGACTGTCGAGCCGTCGTTATTCGTCAAGTCCGGGTCACTCGTGGACGATCGACTCAATACAATATTCGTGATACTCGTCAGGCTAGCCGGCGGTACAAACATCAGGGTGCGGGTGACGCTGCTGCCGCTGGCTAAAGTCTCGATCGCTGGGAACTCGATCGCCCCTGTGGCAGCATTGTAGGTTCCGCCATCGGACACGCTGACATTAGTTAAGCCGGGAATCAGGCTGTCGGTGATGACTACGTTGGCTGCGGGACTGGGCCCGAAGTTGGTAGTAGTGATTGTATAAAGTAGCGTGTCACCCACCTTGATGGTGGCCGGAGCCGTTTTTTGGGTGACAACATCGGCCACAGCCTCGATCGAGGTAACAACTCGCCCCCCAGGCTGACCGGGCACTGCGACTGTCGAGCCGTCGTTATTCGTCAAGTCCGGGTCACTCGTGGACGATCGACTCAATACAATATTCGTGATACTCGTCAGGCTAGCCGGCGGTACAAACATCAGGGTGCGGGTGACGCTGCTGCCGCTGGCTAAAGTCTCGATCGCTGGGAACTCGATCGCCCCTGTGGCAGCATTGTAGGTTCCGCCATCGGACACGCTGACATTAGTTAAGCCGGGAATCAGGCTGTCGGTGATGACTACGTTGGTCGCGGGACTCGGCCCGTTGTTGGTAGTAGTGATTGTATAAAGTAGCGTGTCACCCACCTTGATGGTGGCCGGAGCCGTTTTTTGCGTGACAACATCGGCCACACCATCGATCGAGGTAGTGACGGTGGCGTTGGGGTTTGTACCGTTGTTGTTGGCCGGAGTGGAGTCGGGAGTGATGGAGGTACTTCTTGCCGTGTTGCTGATGGAAGTTAGAGTCGGCGGTACTGTGAAGCCGATCGTCCGCGTGAGTGTCTCCCCATTGGCGATTGCCACGGGCCCGAAGGTGACAATGCCAGTCACCGGATCGTAAACCCCACCATTAGATGCCGTCACCCCCGTTAACCCCGGAACTATGCTGTCAGTGATGGTTACAGCTTCTGCAGGACTTGGGCCTAAGTTGACGGTGGCGATCGTATAGCTGACCGAACTACCAGCCGGAGCATCCGTAGATCCGGTTTTCGTGGTAACAAGATCGGCGTTGGGCGCAATACTTGTCGTAACCGTAGAGTTAGTGGGAGTGCCGTCTTTGTTGGTTGCCGAGCCGTTGTTGTTAGTAGCGATCGGATCGAAAGTCGCCGAGCTGCTCCGGGCCGTGTTGCTGATGTCGGTACGGGTGGCTGGGGCGATGAAACTGACGGTGTGGGTCGCAGTAGCCGCATTGGCCAGCACCGTCAGTGCTGGGAAGGTGACAATGCCCGAAACTGGGTCGTAACTCCCCCCGTCCGATAGGCTGACTCCTGTTAAACCCGGAATAATGCTGTCGGTGATGGTCACATCGGCAGCGGGGTCTGGCCCCATGTTAGTCGTAGTCAATGTGTAGGCGACGCTTGACCCGGCCAAAGTAGTCACAGGGCCACTTTTGGTAGTAACTAAATCCGCCACTGTACCGACAACTGTGGTATAGACTACACCCGGCCCCTCGATTTGACCGGGCGCGAGTACACCGCTGTTGTTGCTGAGGTCGGGGTCGAAAGTCGAGCTAGTGCTGAATGCAACGTTGGCAAAACTGCTACCGCTGGTTAAACCCGACGGCAGATTAATTGTCAGAGTGTAAGTCAGAGTCTCACCCGCATTGAGAACCGGAATTAACGGCCAAGTCACAGCCTTCGTGTGGTTCACGTAAGTGCCGTTGTTGGAGGCAGTGAGAACCGGCGACAATCCCCTCGGACCCAGCAGTTCAAAAGGTATTTCGTCTTGAATCAGGACATTTCTAGCGGGCGCTGGCCCCCTGTTTACAGTAGTAATCGTGTAGGTAATGCTGCTTCCGGGCTTGACGAACTGCGGGCCAGTCTTGATAGTGGCAACCTCAGCGGCGATACTGGGAGGATTGATAGTTTCAACTACCACGTTTTGAAGTTCGTGAATGTTGTTGGCGCCTCCTGTGGAACTGCCAAAACCAAATTTGAAAATTGGCGGTACTGGGCCGTTTGCGGTTGCCAAGTTGCGGATGTCGATCAATGTAGTTTCGTAGATGTCGTCGAAGTTTTTATCGAAGGCAACGGTGAGGCGAGAGGGATTCACCGGATCGTTAGATGGATTCAGCGTAATTTGAACGGATCTTTTGGCTAAATTGCGATCGCTCGTGAACGTATTGCTGAAGTTAAAACTGGTGCCGGGAGGGCCGATAAAGTTAATACTCGTAGGAATGTTATCGATGCCGAAGGGAACGATCGCATTTGTTAAAAACTGATAACCGTCTGCTTGATTTCCTCTAACAGTTACTGAATCAGGTCTGAAAGAACCAATAGAAGAGCCGGGAATCGGAGTTGGATCAGGGCCAGAGCGCCCTTCTGTGGATGTTGAAAAATTGCCAAACTCGTCAAGCCCAATGCCTAAATAACCTCCTTCAATACCGGGTATACCCGTTCGTGGAGCGTAAGCCAGAGAACCGCCATAACCCCCAGTCCTGGTTGGGCTGGCAGTGCCGTCAATCAAGAAGAAACCCAGCCCGTCCCCTGGCTGAGGGCTAATAAATGGGCCCTGAGCGTTATATTGCTGGCTTGAACCGTAAGAATAAAAATCAAACTGGACTCTGAGACCGTCGGTTGAAGGAATGGGGTTGTTGTAGATGACAAAGGCTTCCCTATCACCTGCTGCTGGAGTTAATCGCAGAGCGCCATCGCCGGGACTTGAACCGCCCAAAGCCGGAAGTACGCCGGATACTGTGCCTCCGGTAATGCCGGGGATACGTTGATTGGCTGCTGGAACCCCGCTGCTCGGATTGAACAGTGCCCCGCCATTTCCCCCGTAAATCCACGGCCCCCTAACTGTGGAGTTTTTGAAAGTTTCGTTAACCAACGTGCCGAGGGCGTAAGGGTAGGCTTCGAGCACTTCTTTTTCAATGGCGATACTCGCCTTTATTTCCCCGATCACAAATTTTAATTCCCAGTCGCCGCCGAGTGCCGCACTCCCCGTCAAGTTGTCGGAAGCTGCAATATCTGCACCCACCATCAAGTTAAGCCGCCGCACGAAGGCCTCGCCGCTTTCCCCCGCTGCGACGCTGCACCCGAATAACAAGATATTTCCTCTCTCGCTGAGGGCTTTTCCCCACTGCTGCAACAAATGGCTGTAGGTTTCTAAGTTGTCGTTGCAGAGTTCGATCGATCCTAGCTGCACGCCCCCTTCTCGACCGTGAGAAACTATCTGAAGGCTATCTAAATCGCTGCAAACCGCCAAAATTCTAGTAATTTGCTCGACTCCATCCCGCGTCGAGTCCAGTACAAATACTTCTGTATCGCCTGTTGCTCCTCTTGCCAAGCTGTCGCAGTTATCTACTCTGGCATCGAGGAACAGTACATTTTTTATAGTCCGAGAAGGCAACCACGGGAAGTTGGCCCCTACAGTCGATCGCAAAAATTCTCTGTGGGGATGCCCAATTATCGTGCCGCCACGAAGTTTCTGGGACAGGAAACACTCCTCTGGTTTTACTTGTTTTATTTGTTTTTTCTGATGATAAGTTGCTGTTGTTTGGGATTTTGCGCCCCCAATCCTTGCGGGGGAGTCACATATTTTTGGAGTGATAAAAATTGGTTTGTTGCAGATGCTTTGCATGGTCAAATTGGCTCACGGATTGTAGATGATGTACCCACTTCAAGATGATAATTATCACCTATTGACAAGGTTTAATTGCAGAGTAAGAGAAGCTGCCACTTGACTTGGAGCAATGGCAAAAAGCTAATTTTACTCAGCACAAAGCAGTGCTATATTGATATTTGATAGCATTGCAAATATCGCCGGCAGAAGCGCTGAGAATTGGGGGTTTAAATCCCAAGAACCTCTCTATCGGGTGATATTTGGCCTTCGGCTTTTTTCTTTTCTGTTAGCGAGTGTATCTGTTACACGAATATCTCTTACATGGCGCAGTAGATAATAACAGGAGTTCTCACAAATTTACTTGATGAGGTTTTCTGCAGATCGTCTAATGCACTTTAATTTCCCGATAAAATTCACTATCTCTGGACGCATAAACCGGGTTTGATGAACCAAAAGACTGGGTTGCAGCCGTCGCTCACGGTAAAAAACTCGGTTACTTTGGTTTGGGTGTGCAAGCCCTATTCACAATAGCAACTAGACATTAATTAGGGAGTGATAGCCGTCACATAATTATGCTGACCGTGCCCGAAGTGTCATTCAACTGATATCTTTTACCATTCTCAATAATCCTTCTATGGGCGGACTCTCCTGCCCAGCCCATAAGAAAATGCACTTGTTGTGGAACAGGCCAGAAAGCCTATTCTTGAAAATGGTGCAACATATGAGATTCAATTGAAATTGGCATACCCTGTATCGACGAAGCGTCTTAAAAATTCATGACTTGGAGTCGGGAGATAGCAATCTAGGTTTGAGACTGTTTCGCTACGATCGCAAAAACAGATTAGTGCCCGCCACAAGCAACTTCTCAAACTGTCAACTAGCGAGTCTTCGAGCTGGTTGACAGTTTGAGATAAATGATCGGGACAATGTTTCGTGCAGAATTTTTCATGATGTTTTGGAGCAACTGATTGGGAGATTTGCCCATCAGCTACTTGGAATTTTTGTTCGCTAATTTTCTTAACTGCAGGAGTTAAGCCGAGGAGACTAGAAACCCAATTTCTGTCTAGATTTCTCGTCGCCCAACCAAAATTCATCATCTAAACCTGGTTTCTGATCGTAAGTCCTCAACTAGAAAAACACCGATCGCAATCCGCGTGTTATGGCAACTGTAACCAAGCAATAATGCTCGATTAGGTTTTAATTGCTGAGTTGGGGCGTGGGTCGTCCCAAACAAGCTTCACCAATAATCATTACACGTAAGTACATACTAACTCATTGATTACTACATCCGCAAATAGACGTAGATACAAGCACCAATATAAGCTATATCTTTTCACCGCGAGCGTCAAGAGTTCTGGCTTGGTAGTACCGACAATCTTGACAGGGCCCAGAAGGATTGACAGCGCAGCGAATGTAATTAGAGCGGGCGTTATACTCGCAAGTGATATCCCCGATCGAATAACCGAGGCTTTGTATGTAAGTGCGATCGGCAGTTGGTAGTTGAGTTCGCAGGGCTCTATTGGCTACCGCAAGTCTGGCCGCTGCAATTCTGTCGCGGGCTTGGCTCTGGGCAGAGCGCATCACCCACAAAGACAGCAGCGACGGAGCTAAACCTATGAAAATAATCAGGAGAGCGGTTAGCACATTTTCAGAGCTTATGTGGAGAATATGTTTTTTGATTTAGGCGAGGGCAACAGAAAATCCTCGTCGAAAAGACGGTTTTAAATAAGAAAAGTTCCCGCTCAAGTCTCAAACTAGGCCGCCCCTGTGTTAACCGTTAGCTGGGGAGTGAGGAGGGCGAATTAAATAACTTACAATTTCAATTGTTATTGTGGGATGGGCGTCCCGCCCGTCCAAAAAAGACGGGCGGGACGCCCATCCCACAAACTTTTTGAGAAATCGGTTGCTCTCCCAAACCAAAACGGTTAAACCTTAGCAACATCCCCCGCTAAATCCATCAACGAACCCGCACCTTCCACCTTAGCAACATCTAACAAAGTCTTCAAAACCGAATCGGGATTCAAACTAATCGAATCAATTCCCAACTCAACCAAGAAACGAGCAAACTCAGGATAATCGCTGGGCGCTTGGCCGCAAATCCCAATCTTGCGATCGTACTTCTTGGCGGCTTTAATGGCAATTGCTACCATGCGCTTGACAGCTTCATTCCGTTCGTCAAAAATGTGTGCGACTAAAGCAGAATCCCGGTCTAATCCTAATGTTAGCTGAGTTAAATCGTTAGAGCCGATCGAGAATCCGTCAAAAACTTGGGCAAATTCGTCAGCAAATATGACATTGCTCGGCAATTCGCACATCACATACACTTGCAAGCCGTTCTCGCCCTTAACTAAACCGTGTTTTGCCATTTCGGCTAACACTTTTCGACCTTCCTCTGGGGTGCGGCAAAATGGAATCATCGGAATCACATTTGTCAAGCCCATTTCGTCGCGAACTCGCTTTAATGCTTTGCATTCCAAAGCGTAAGCTTCGCGGTAATTCGGGTCGTAATAGCGAGAGGCGCCGCGCCACCCGATCATCGGGTTTTCTTCCTTGGGTTCAAACTGCCGCCCTCCCAAAAGGTTAGCATATTCGTTGCTCTTGAAATCGCTCATCCGCACGATAACTGGATTTGGATAAAATGCGGCGGCAATTGTGGCAATTCCGTGGGCTAGTTTGTCGGTGAAGAAATCGGGTTTGTTTGGGTAAAGTGCTGTCAGGTTGGCAATTTCTTCTTTGACTGATTCATCTACCAATTCGTCAAAGTGAATCAGTGCCAGCGGGTGTGCTTTAATGTGATTGGCAATGATGAATTCCAACCGCGCTAAGCCTACGCCGTCGCAAGGAATGGCTGATAAACCAAAGGCTTCTTCTGGGTTCCCGACATTCATTAAAATTTTAGTGCGGGTGCGGGGCAAATTCTCGATCGCAGTTTCTTGAATTTCAAAAGGAAGCAAACCGGAATAAACTTTGCCTTCCTCTCCTTCGGAACAAGAAACAGTGATTTCTTGCCCGTTTTTCAAGATTTGGGTGGCGTCGCCGGTGCCGACAATGGCGGGAATTCCCATTTCTCTGGCGATGATGGCGGCGTGACAAGTGCGGCCGCCGGAATTGGTGACGATCGCACTTGCTTTTTTCATAATCGGTTCCCAATCCGGGTCGGTTTTGTTGGTAACTAAAACTTCTCCTGATTGAAATTCAGCGATTCTGTGCACATCTAAAATCACGCGGGCTTTGCCTTGTCCGATTGATTCGCCAACGGCGCGTCCTTTTGCTAAAACTGCACTGCTGCCTTGCAATTTGTAGTTTCGCAAAACTTTAGCAGACTTTTGAGATTGTACTGTTTCGGGTCGCGCTTGGACAATAAATAATTCGCCCGTATTGCCGTCTTTTGCCCACTCAATGTCCATCGGGGTATAAGTCCCGCGCACTTTAGAGTAGTGTTCTTCGATGACTACTGCCCATTTTGCTAGTTGCAGAATTTCATCATCTTGGATGGCAAATTTATTTTTTTCGGCTGCGATGACGGAGACGTTTTTGGTGTATTTAGAACCGCCGATATCGTACACCATTTTCAGGGTTTTGCTGCCGAGTCGTTTCTCTAAAATTGGGCGAAAACCTTGTTTTAAGGTTGGTTTAAAGACGAAGTATTCGTCGGGGTTGACGGTTCCTTGGACGACGTTTTCGCCTAATCCGTAGGCGGCGGTGACTAATACGGCGTTTTTGAATCCGGTTTCGGTGTCGATGCTGAACATGACGCCGGAGGATGCTAAGTCCGATCGCACCATTTTTTGGACGCCGACTGATAGGGCGACTTCAAAGTGGTCGAAACCCCGCTGTTGGCGGTAGGAAATCGCGCGATCGGTGAATATGGAAGCAAAGCATTTGTGACAGCATTCGAGGACGCCAGCGCAAGCTTGGACGTTGAGGTAGGTTTCTTGCTGTCCCGCGAAACTGGCGTCTGGTAAGTCTTCGGCGGTGGCGGAGGAACGCACTGCTACGTCTGTACTGTCGCCGTAGCGATCGCACAATTTTTCGTAAGCATCCGCGATCGCCGCTTGGAGTTCTCGCGGAAATGGTGTGTCGAGAATCAGTGCCCGCGCTTGCTTGCCTTTTTGTCGCAGGTTCTGCATATCTTCTACGTCTAAATCGGCAAAAATTTCGCGCAATTTAGCTTCTAAGCCCGCTGACTGGATGAAGTATCGGTAAGCGTATGCTGTAGTTGCAAATCCGTTGGGAACTCTGACTCCTTGGGCGGTTAACTGTTGAATCATTTCGCCCAAAGAAGCATTTTTACCGCCTACTAATGGGATGTCGGCGATGCCGACTTCATCAAACAACAATACTAAGGCTTTTTCTTTGGGAATTAAACCGGGTTTTTGTTCAATTGCTAAATTGTCGAGCATTGCTTTTTTCCTCTCAACTTCAGCTCATTTCGGTCAAAGTTTCGGTCAAAGTACAGTCAACAAAAGACAGTTTATTGGGAATTTTAATTTGGTTACAAAAATTCTCAATTTTTTTTCTAGGCTGTATCAACCGATTTTTCGATTGCCTCTATTTCAACATTATCACTTTTTTGCTAAATAGCAAGGCCTGTGGAGATATTTTATTTGATTGCAAAAAGTAAAGAAATCGCAGTAATGAGTTTATGTAAGGTATTATAAAAGAAGTGGTAAAAATATGAATAGCGAAGATAGTTCTCACCGCTTTTTTTGCGTTGAGCGCTTATTGGTGCGGGGATATGGCTCGGATTGTGTTGGTAGCGGAATCCAAGGGCAACAAAGGGTGGGGTTCGATCGCGCGATCGGCTGAACCCGCCCAAAAACGGATACTTACTTTCCGACAGGAGTCGTGAGTCGCCCAAAATTTGAGATTCTAGTTCAACCTGCGCGATTCATCTGTGGACTAAATCTAAAATCTAAAATCGGATCGCAGGGGCGATCGCCCAAACAAACAACAACACCCAGCAGCTTAGTTTCCTCCTGAAACCGATCTTCTAAAAACCTTAAAAAATTTTCCCTCTGATTGCGTTGACCTATTTAGAGCAAAAACACAGACGCATAGATATTAGATATTGCACCATCAATAAGCCTTTTACGGGGGGGGTTAAAAGAACCCATCCCAAGAAAAGTTACTCTTTGTGAAACTGGCAAAAAATCCCGTTTTTGAGAATAGTCCAACCTCTGAGATAGAGTGCATTGTAATTGGGAGGATCTCACTTTGGCAGCAAGCTAGAAATAGGAGTTATGAGGCAGGAGGCCGAAGGAAAGAGTCAGAAGGAAGGAGGGAAAAAAAGTGTTTTTACCAATATGAGATGCTCCCTTGTAATTGTGGAACCAAAGGGTTTTTAACGGCGAACGGCGGGATTTGTGGCTATACAATTCTTTATATGCTATAATAGTTTGCTACACTGCCTTATGACAAAAAACAAGGTATATGATATCAGTTTTGAGCCCACCCGCCAAGCGAAACGGCTTTAAAGTTCTTCTGGTCGAAGACAATCAAGCAGAAGCCGATCTGATCGAAGAATTATTATTAGAAACAAATGTCAGTAGAGCCGAACCCCAAAGGCTATCAGTAAGTTGTACAGACCGTCTCAGCAAAGCGCAGGAACTTTTGGTCGGCGAACATTTTGATGTGATTTTACTAGATCTTTCGCTGCCCGACAGCCAAGACTTAAATACAATTGTCAAAATACAAGAATACAGCCTAAATACTCCGATTGTCGTACTGACTGCCCGCAACGATGAAGAGCTTGCCGTGCAGTCAATCCAAGCCGGAGCTCAAGATTATCTAGTCAAGCGAAAAATCGACAGCGAAGTGTTGATTAGATCGCTTCGCTACGCAGTCGAGCGACAGCACAACCAAGAAGCTTTGCGAAAAAGCGAAGAAAAATATCGCTCGGTAGTCGAGAATTCTCTCGTCGGAATTGCCATTCTTGCTCCTGGGAGTTCCCCCTCAGCACCAGAAAAATGCGAGTGGTTGGAAGTAAACGATGCTTTGTGTGATTTGCTGGGATACGATCGCCAAGATTTTTTGCATGATAATTGGGAGAAGTGGGGTTTTCCTGAAGACTTGCAGGCCAGTATAGAGCAGTTAAAAAAAATTTTTGCAGGGGAGAGCGAAGGCTATGTTCTAGACAAAAGGTGGCGCCGAAAAGACGGAAAAACACTTTACACTAGAGTTTCCCTGCGCTGTATTCGCGCGCTAGACGGCTCGATCGACCACCTGATTAAAGTAGTCTTGGACGTGAGCGATCGCTACCGTTACGAAGCTCAATTAAAAGCATCAGAAGAGTTTTTAAATCACACGATTAATTCTACTCCTGACCCGATTTTTGTCAAAAATGAGCAGCACAAATGGATACTATTAAACGATGCTTTTTGCAATTTGATAGGAAAAAGGCGATCGGAACTGATTGGCAAGTCAGGATACGATTTTTTGCCCCCAGCACAAGCGGCTTTTTTTGGGCAACAAGACGAGGAAGTATTGCAAAGAAGTCTTTCTCAGGAAACAGAAGAAATTTTTACCGATGGCGGCGGTCAAGAACGCATTATCTCTACAAAAAAAACAGTTTTTAACAACGCCGATGGTCGTAAAATGTTGGTCGGAACAATGCGAGATGTGACCGAATACAAACGCCAGCAAGTTGCGTTGCAGGAAAGCGAAGCTCGATTTCAAATAATGACCGACAACGTGCCGGGAATGATTTATCAATATCGGCTTTATGTAGATGGTAAAACATCTTTTACTTACGTTTCTTCCGGCAGTTGGCAGATATACAATTTAAAGCCAGAACAAATAGAAGAAAATGCCACTTTGGCTTTTGCAACAGTTCACCCAGACGACATCTCAGACTTGCAGCGCTCGATGGCAACTTCAGCGGCGACTCAGCAAGCTTGGCAACACCAGTGGCGGCAAATTATGGGAGATCGAGTGAAATGGCTGCAAGGCGCGTCGAAGCCAGAAAAGCAAGCCAACGGCGATATAGTTTGGGACGGTTTGGTGATGGATGTTACCGAATTGAAACAAACCCAGCAAGACCGCGATCGATTTTTTAATCTGTCGCTGGATTTACTTTGCATTGCAGGTTTTGATGGCTATTTCAAACGCTTAAACCCCGCTTGGTCAAATGTATTGGGTTATAGCAGTGATGAAATCTTAGCCAAACCTTTGATAGAATTCGTCCATCCACAAGACCTAGAAATTACTGTAGCGGAATTAGAAAAACTTAAAAAAAGCCACCCCGTTATTAGCTTAGAAAACCGCTATCTTTGCCAAGATGGTTCTTATAAATGGCTGTCGTGGACAGCATCGCCGTTTGCAGAAGAAGGTTTGATTTATGCAGTGGCTCGCGACGTTACATTTAGCAAGCAAGCTGAAGCTGAATTGCGTAAGAGCGCAGCTACCAACCGCGCTCTTTTAAATGCGATACCAGACATGATATTTCGCTGTCGGGCAGACGGCACTTTTGTAGACTTCAAACCGGCCAAAGATTTCGAGAATATCCTACCACAAAAATCACTAATTGGCAAAAAAGCACAAGACATCTTGCCGGCTGCTTTTGCTGACACAATCTTGTCGGGCCATCAACAAGCGATCGACACTGGCGAGATTCAAGTCGTAGAATATCAAATGCCAGTTAATGGTGAACTCTACGATTTTGAAGCGAGAATTGTCTTCTGCACGGAGGACGAAATTATGGCGATCGTCCGCGACATCACCAATCGCAAACGTTTCGAGTCAAAACTCCACAGGCAAGCAGCAGCAATGGCGGCTGCTTCCGAAGGTATCGCCATATTCAGTGCCGACAAAGAGGTGATTTATTGCAACGCAGCACGACTCAATATCTACGGTTACAACTCTCTCGAAGAAATCTTAGGTAAAAGTTGGAAAATCTTCTACCAAGGTGCAGAACTGCAAAGGTTCGAGCAAGAAGTCCTGCCGACTTTAGTGCAGAAAGGTTCTTACAGCACCGAAGCAGTAGGATGCCGTCGCGACGGATCGGAAGTCCCTATAGATGTCTCGCTGACAATGCTAGCCGGCGGAGAAACTATTTGCGTTGTTCGCGATATTTCTCAAAGAAAACAAGCAGAAGCAGCACTGCGAGAGAGCCAGCGATTCGCTCAGCAAATTGCTGGGGCCAGTCCTAATATTTTGTATGTTTGCGACTTAATTGAAAAAAAAAATATCTATGCAAACGCTTCTATCTACCACATTCTTGGCTATACAGTAGAGGAGATTCAGGCAATGGGGCCGTGGATGATGTCAACTTTAATCCACCCCGAAAATTTAATCAAAATGCCTGATTATTTACAGCAAGTCGAAACAGGCAGCGAAGGGGATATCTTTGAAATTGAATACAGAATTAGGCACAAGGATGGTTCTTGGCGCTGGATGGTTAGCCGAGATACTGTATTTGCGAAAACGGCAGACGGTAAGTTAAAACAAATTCTCGGCACGGCAACTGATATTACAGAAAGCAAGCAAGCAGAAGATGAAATAAAGCTGTTGCTGGCAGCAACTCAAGCCATTAGTCAGTCGGCAGATTTTCACAGCGCCCTCCCAGAGATTCTGCGGTTGCTGTGCAATGCGATCGGCTGGGATTTTGCGGAAGCTTGGATACCGACTGCTAACGGTACTTTTTTGGAACACAGCGAAACTTGGTACGCTAGCGATCGCGATTTAGATACGTTCGGCCGCGAAAGTAAAAAAATTAGATTCGCCGCCGGAGTGGCAGTACCTGGACGGATTTGGTCAACCAGAAATGTAGAGTGGATTGAAGATATTTCTCTAGCCAAAAATCATCTTTTTGCCCGATCGCAAATGGCGGCATCAGTCGGATTGAAAGCTTGTTTCGGAGTGCCCATTCACGCTAGCTCAAAGGTGCTGGCAGTTTTAGTATTCTGCAAGCGCAATCGCTCGATTATGGAACCGCGTATAGTAGAGTTGGTCAAGGCTGTAGCGACTCAGTTGGGCGATCATATTCAGCGCAAACAAGCCGAAGAAGAATTGCGTAAAAGTGAAGAACGCTGGCAGTTAGTTCTCAAAGGCAATCAAGACGGAATTTGGGATCTGAATCTTCAAACAAATGAAGCTTTTCGATCGGCCCGCTGGCAAGAAATTATCGGTTACGCAGACGGCGAAATCGACAGCACCAACAGGGGATGGATCGATCGCATCCATCCAGACGATCGCTCACGAGTGCAAGCAGCGATCCAAGGTTATCTCGATCGCCAAACCCCCTATTACGCCGCCGAATACCGCTTGCAGTGCAAAGACGGCAGCTATAAGTGGGTGCTCGCCCGCGCTCAAGCAGTGTGGGACGAAGCCGGAAACCCTCTGCGGATGGTGGGTTCGATGACGGATATCAGCGATCGCAAAGCAGCAGAATTAGCTTTACTGCAGGTCACTCAAGCCGTCGAAAGTACCAGCGACGCGATCGCGATCGCCGACTTAAAAGGGCGGTCTATTTACCACAATCAAGCCTTCATTCAGCGTTACGGCTACACGGTGGAAGAACTCAACGATCTAGGCGATACGGCCGCGCTTTATGTCCGGCCGAAAAATTACAAACAAATCTATAAAAGCCTTCGCAAAGGTCGCTCTTGGTGTGGCGAACTTTCACTGCAAACTAAGAGCTGCGAAGCAGTAACTGCTCTGGTGCGAGCCGACAGTATTCAAGATATTAATGGGACTTACATCGGCTTAATGGCAGTAATTACCGACATCACAAAACGCAAAGAATCTGAAGTAATTTTGCGCCAAAAATTAAAGCGCGAACAGTTGGCAGTAGCCATGCTGGAACGCATTAGGTTTTCTCTAAATCTGGAAGAGATTCTTACCAAAACTGTCGAAGAAGTGCGGCATTTTTTGCAAGTAGACCGCACAGTTATTTACCAATTCAATCCAGATTGGAGCGGATTTATCGCTGTCGAGTCGGTTGCCGAAAATTTCCGACCAATTGTAGGAATGGATATTTATGACCCCTGTTTTGGGGAAGCCTACGTTACTCTTTACCGAGACGGCAGAATTAGAGCAACAGAAGATGTTTACAATGCCGGTCTGGCCGACTGCCACTTGGCTTTGTTGACTCGGTTCGATGTGAGAGCGAATCTGGTAGTGCCGATTTTGCAAGGCGAAAACTTGTGGGGGCTGTTAATTGCCCACCACTGCACGGGCCCGCGTCCCTGGCAGCAATTGGAGGCAGAGTGCCTGAAACAATTGGGTGTGCAGTTGGCGATCGCCATTCAGCAATCGACGCTATTTGAACAAGCACAAACCGAAATTGCCGATCGCAAACTTGCAGAAGCCGCCCTGCAATTAGCTAAAGAAGCCGCCGAATCCGCCAACCGCGCTAAAAGCGACTTTCTCGCCAACATGAGCCACGAATTGCGGACGCCTTTGAACGGGATTTTGGGATACATTCAACTGCTCAAAGTCGATAAAAATTTGACCGCCGATCAGCAGGAAAGTCTTAACAACATTCACCAGTGCGGCAACCACCTGCTGATGCTGATTAATGATGTTTTAGACCTCTCAAAAATCGAAGCTAGTAAAATGGAACTGTCACGGACAAAGGTGCCTTTTTCCAGTTTTGTTAAAAGTATTATTGATTTGTTCCAAATGCGCTCTGCTCAAAAAGGAATTGCCTTTAATTACGAGCAGGTTTCAGCGCTTCCAGACGGCATTTTGGCAGACGAAAAAAGGTTGCGTCAAGTTTTGATTAATTTGCTCAGCAATGCCGTTAAGTTTACGAACAGCGGCAGCGTTACATTCAAAGTCGGTTATGCAGAAAATTTCCCCGATAATTCTCCTCAAACCAACTGCGAAAATTCTAGTTTGACAGCGGAAATTGCCACTCAAACAATCAATTTAGCCGGGAATATAGACGCGCAGCAAATGTCGATACCGCCGCAGGGAACAACAGAAGCGCGGGAGGTGATAACAGACTATATTGGCGATCGTGTCCCTACCCCTAAAATTCGCTTTCAAATCGAAGATACCGGCATTGGCATTTCTCAGAATAAATTAGAAGAAATATTTTTGCCTTTTCATCAAGTGGGCGATCAGAACAATTTCGTCGAAGGTACCGGCCTGGGACTTTCCATCAGCCAAAAATTAGCCAAAATGATGGGCAGCCAAATTCGCGTCCAAAGTACCTCCGGCAAAGGCAGCATATTTTGGTTGGATCTAGACTTGCCCGCAGTCGCCCAGTGTTCTGAACTCCCCTCCCGGCAAGAAAAAAGGCGGCTTGTCGGTTTTACCGGCCCCCAGCGGAAAGTGCTAATAGTGGACGATCACGAAGTAAATCGCGCCATGTTGCACAGGCTGCTTGTTCATTTAGGCTTTGAAATTGCAGAAGCTGCAGACGGCGAAGACTGCTTGCACAAAGCACAGGAATTTCTACCGGATCTAATTTTAATGGATTTGCTGATGCCGGTAATGGACGGTTGGGAAGCTACCAGGCGGCTGCGACAGTTGCCGGAATTAAAAGATACGGTTATCCTTGCTTTGTCCGCTAACGTTTACGAGACTAGCAGGCAACAGAGCATACTTGCAGGTTGCGATAATTTTCTCACCAAGCCGATTCAAACTAACGAGCTTTTAGAATTATTGCGCCTGCATTTGAGACTAGAATGGGTTTACGAAGAACGAGTGCAAACCAAAAAGCGGACAGATCAAACGACAAAAGCATCTTCTGAGATTGCTGCTGCTGACTCAACGATGGTGTCTCCTGCCTCAGAGTCAGTCTTGGCGTTGTTAAGATTGGCTGCAATGGGCGATATTGAAGCTATTCTGGAAGAAACTGCTAAACTCGAACATTCTGACCCGACATTAGTGCCTTTCGTTCATCACCTGCGCCCACTTGCTAAAGGATTTCAGCTCAAGCAAATTCGAGATTTTTTGAAGCAACATTTGTCCTAAAATTGACGGTAGCTAACAGACAACTCAAAATCAGTTAACTCTCGCGCCCTGAGTACCATTCTCAATCAGGGGTTCTGGCCTCCCGCGAAGGGACAACTTAATCTGCTGGGGCGGCCCGGACTCGCCACCGGTTCCTCAAAGGGTTATGGCAAATAGAAGCATCTAGGAAGCAACCGGGTTTCTAGATCCGCAGAAAATTCATTGAATCCGATTTTACGTCACAAACCACAACTCAAAACTCAAAAATTTGAATATTTCCCTTGAATATGAACGATAAGAATTCCGAAAGAAGCATCATACAAATTGTCGATGACAACCAAACAAATCTTGACGTACTTTTCGAGTTGTTAAGGAATTACGGGTTTAAAGTATTAGTGGCTCTAGACGGCGAAAGTGCGATCGAGCAAATTGACTACATCCATCCAGACTTGATTCTTTTGGATATCATGATGCCAGGAATTGACGGTTTTGAAACTTGCCGACGTTTGAAAGCAGACCCGTCAACGCAAGATATTCCCATCATATTCATGAGCGCCCTTTCCGATACCCCTGATAAAGTAAAAGGCTTTCAGACAGGAGCCGTTGACTACATCACTAAGCCTTTCCAACACGAAGAAGTTTTGAGCCGGATTCAAACCCACTTGACAATCCGCAGCTTGCAAAAAAAACTCGAAGAAAAAAACCTCGAACTGGCCCACCTCAACCAAAACCTGGAAAAACTTGTTGAACAAAAAACCAAGCAATTAATAAACCAGGAAAAAACAGCCATCATCGGGCGTTTGACTCAGGGCATGGTTCACAACCTCAAAAGTCCGCTGCAAGTGATCCAGACTAGCGTCGATTTGATTGAAACAAAAGCCACACAAATTCAAGAAGATTCTCTGTTTAATTATACCAAGTATATTTTTCAAGCAGTCACAAAAATCAATCAGATCATGGATACTCTGATGATGAAAAGCCGAAACGAGCAAAAGCAAGATTTGCACCCGGTGAATATCAACGATTTAGTCCAGAGAGAAATTCAGCTATTGGAAGGCAACCTGTATTTTAAAAATAAGATTAGAAAAAAATACTTTTATGACGAAGAAATTCCCAGCATTCCCTTAATTTATTCCTATCTTTCTCAAGTATTTTATAATTTAATCAATAATGCAATGGATGCTATGTGGGCAAAGAAAAGCAGAGAAATAACTATCGTGACTCGGCAAGACGACTCCAACATATACATGGATATTGCAGATACGGGATGCGGCATATCATCTGAAGATGTGTCAAAACTTTTTGACCCTTTTTACACCTCAAAGCCACCTAAAGGCGAGGAAAAAACCGAAGGCGAACCGACAGGAACAGGTCTAGGACTTTATACTTGTATTGAACTTTTAAAACCTTTTAACGGTGAGATTGCTATTAGCAGCAATGTCGGTCAAGGCAGCGTGTTTACAGTTGTGCTGCCCAAACCGCAGAAAAATTGAGCGACTCAACTGAGTTAAATTGTGTCCGGTTAGACAACCATAATTAAGTTGGTAATTAGGTTTGTAGCAAGGAATGCAAGTCTTGGTTCCTCCATCGAGAGAGGGGGAGCATCTCAGTTTTGTAAAAAGCATTTTTTTTATTGTAGTGCGAGCGTCCCCGCTCGCGTATTGTACAATACGCGAGCGGGGACGCTCGCACTGTAAATGCAAAACTGAGATGCTCCCGAGAGAGGACTTGCATTGATCAATACAAACAGGCGCTAATTGCGGGCAATTAACCGGACACAATCTCAGATATTATCTTGTAAATCAACGGGAATTATCGTAGCTTAGTAGTAATACCATCTTGAAAAAATAATGCAACTTTAGGAAAGCTTTAAACGGCAATTTATAATCTCAAGTTTCACAGGCTATCAGCAATGCAAATCCTGATTACTCCGCGCTCTTTTGACTTGCCTCTTGCTATTCCCCTGCCAAAGGTTGTAAATTAAAATAGAGTTGAGTGGCAATATTGGTAAGAAAATGAGAGTTTTGGGCCACTAGGTTTGGGGCGAGGCGGAAAACTTGCAGCGAACAACTCAATTCTACAAATAGATATGCGCGGTCTGCAAGCACACAGCGCACTCTCAAGGGTGCGGTTCAAGTTCCCCCATCATCAGCTAGGTAGCTGCATCCGGTGCTGAGATTTTATAATTACTAAAAAATAGCAAAAGGATACCAGTAAAAAAAATGCCACTGTACGCAAGAACCAAACCGCGATAGTCATCAGTTATTCCCAATCTCCCATCTCAAATCTAAAATATAAAATGGTATGACATCTGTTTTTGAGTCAACTTTAACGCCTGGTTTAAAAATTCTTTTAGTAGAAGACTGTGCAGAAGATGCAGAACTCATTCAAGAACTGCTGTCTGAGGGCCAACTAGGACAATCAATTGATGTCACCAATGTAGTCCGCCTCCGGGAAGCGATAGAAATTTTAAGCGACAAAATTTTTGATGTAATTTTATTGGATCTTTCACTTCCTGACAGCCCAAAATTTAATACTTTTTTCCGACTTCAAGATGGCGGTATAAATACTCCGATCGTCATTCTGACAGCAGCCGATGACGAAGAACTGGCTGTCGAGTTAATTGCCGCCGGCGCCCAAGATTATCTGGTGAAAAGACAGGTAGACAGCCGGCTGCTGGTACGGACGCTCAGGTGCGCGATCGCCCGCCAGAAACGGCAAGCAGAATGGCAAAAAAGTCAAGAAAAATACCAGCAGGTTGTTGGCAATATCAAAGAAGTAGTTTTTGAAACAAATACTGCCGGCAATTGGACTTTTCTCAATCCAGCTTGGACAGAAATTACCGGATTTACCGTTGATGAAAGCTTAGGTACTTCCTGTTTGACTTACATTCATTCTGAGGATCGATACCAATATTTAAATTCGTTGAGAGGTCTGAGCGAAAATCAAGAAAGATCCAGTTGCTATCAAATTCGATATCTTACCAAAACTGGCGAAATTCGCTGGGTGGAAGTGCAAGAATTTTTGATGTTTGGCTGGGACGGCGCGGCACAGGGGACGACAGGAACTATCCACGATATTACGGATAAAATTTTAGCACTCTCCGAACTGGAAGCTAGTAAAAAGTTTTTGAATTATACGATAGATGCACTGGCTGACCCCATTTTTGTCAAGGACGAACAGCACCGCTGGATACTGTTAAATGATGCTTTTTTCAAGCTGCTCGGCAAGCAGCGCGAGGAACTGCTGGGCAAGTCGGATTACGAGTTTTTCCCAAAACAAGAAGCTGAGATTTTTTGGCTGAATGACGAACAAGTGTTTAGGACAGGGGAAGAAAACGAGAGCGAGGAAATATTTACGGACGGCAGCGGTGCAAAGCACATTTTGTCTACTAAAAAAACTGTCTTTGAAAATACCGACGGCAGTAAAATTCTCGTCGGGATAATTCGAGATATCACTCAGGAGAGGCGCCAACAATTAGCGCAGCAAGAAAGCGAGGCTAGACTGCGGCAGCTTGCTGCCAATTTGCCGGGAATAATTTATCAATTTCGCCTCTCAACCGACGGCAAAAAAAGTTTTCCTTACATTTCTTCGGGCAGTCGCGATTTATTTGAATTGGCACCCGAAAATATTCAGAATAATCCCCAACTACTTTTGAGTTTTCTTCATCCAGATGACCGTCAAAAATTTGAAGAATCTCTTGCTGTTTCTGCGGCAAATATGCAGCCCTGGCAGCAGGAATGGCGCGCGATTGTACCGTCGGGAAAACTTAAGTGGATGCAAGGGGTTTCGTCGAAACCGGAACGAGTTGATTGTCCGACTGAAATAGGGCAGGAAGGGGATATAGTTTGGGAAGGCATGGTGCTGGATATTACTGATTTAAAACAGGCAGAAGCAGCTTTGCGGGAGAGCGAAGCCAGATTTCGATCGCTCGTTGAGAATATCCCCGGCGCTATCTGCCGCAGCTTGTACGATGCTGATGGGACGATGGTATTTATTAGCGATGAAATTGAGGTAATTAGTGGGTATCCTGCTGGGGATTTTATTGGCAACAACCGCTTGAGTTTTGCGACAATTGTCCACGAGGCAGACAAGGAAATGGTCGATCGACAAATCAGCGCAGCAGTAGAGTCGAAACAGCCGTACAATCTAGAATACCGGATTGTTCGCGATGACGGAGCGGTGCGGTGGGTGTCGGAAAGAGGTAGGCCAACTTACAATCTGGAAGGGCTGGTTTTGTGGCTCGACAGAGCGATTTTTGACATTACCGATCGCAAACAAGCCGAACTAACTCTGTGCCTGGTAACTCAAGCTGTAGATAGCGCTAGTGATGCGATCGCGATCGCAGATTTGGACGGTTATTCCGTTTATCACAATCAAGCATTTATTCAGCGCTACGGCTATACAGTTGAGGAACTAAATAATGCCGGGGGCCCAGCAGTAATGTACCCCAAATCTCAAGATTTGAGACAGTTATTTAGGGTGCTGCGGAAAGGTTTTTCCTGGGAAAGTGAAATTGAAATCAAGAGTAAAAAGGGCGATATTATAGAAACTTTCTTGCGCGCTAACTGCATTAAAGATAGCGCTAGTCAACCGATAGGAATGATAGCCATAATTGCCGACATCACAGAAATAAAACGCACCGAATCGGCATTAAAACTCAGTCAAGAGCGCTTGCAGTTGGCGGTTTCAGGCAGCTCTTTGGGGCTGTGGGATTGGAATATAGCTACTGGCGAAACTTATTTCGACTTTTATTGGAAATCAATGCTTGGCTATGCAGAAACCGAAATTGAAAACAACCTCAAAGGTTGGGAAAGTTTGCTGCATCCCGAAGACCGACGGAAGGTAATGGAATGTTTAAATTCCTATTTGGAAGGTGAGACAGATATCTATGAATTTGAATTTCGGATGCTCAACAAAGCGGGAAATTGGCAGTGGATTCTGGCGATGGGCAAGGTAGTCGAGTACGACGAATGGGGTGCGCCGTTGCGGATAACAGGCACTCACAAAGATATCAGCGCTCGCGTTGCAGCAGAAGCCGAAAAAACGCAGTTAATCGCATCTCTGCAACTACTTGCCGAACAGTTGCAAGCAGCGCAAAAAATAGCCCGCATCGGCAATTGGGAATTCGATAGGGAGGCAGGAGTTATTACTTGGTCGGAAGAACTGTTTCGAGTTTACGGTCGAGAATTGAATCTGCCACCGACAATGGAAGAACTTTTAGAGCAAATTCATCCCGATGACAAAGAAAGGTTCGCAGAAGTTGTACAAAAAGCAGTGACTGAAGGAACAGCTTACGATATCGACCACCGCATCTATTTCCCATCAGGAGAAATTAGGCACGTTAACGCTAAAGGACAAGCTGTTAAAAATGAGTTGGGTCAGGTGGTGCGGATGTTTGGCACGGCAATGGACATTACCCATCGCAAAAAAGCCGAAACTGCTTTGCAAGAAAGCGAACAGCGATTTCGAGCGGTATTTGAACAAGCGGCGATAGGCATTGTGAAAGTGTGGCCAGACGGTCAATTTTTGAATGCAAATCAAGGCTTTTGCAATATTGTGGGCTACTCAGAATTGGAACTGAAAGCGCGAAATGTTGGGGAGATTTCTCACCCCGAAGATGTAGCAGCAGATGTCGAGTCGCGCGACAGACTGTTAGCTGGGGAAATTTTTAATTATTCCCTTGAGAAACGCTTTATTCGCAAAGACGGTTCATTTGTTTGGACTAATATGACTGTATCTTTAGTGCGGGATGGGTTTGGGGAACCTAGCTATGTAATTGGTGTGATTGAAGATATTAGCTCTCGCAAACTTGCCGAGGCTATCTTGCGCCAGCAATTAAAGCGAGAACGGTTGGTGGTAGAGATGCTGGAACGCATTCGATCTTCTCTCAATTTAAAAGAAATCTTGACAAAAGCTGTTGCTGAAGTACGGCAATTTTTGCAAACAGACCGGACAATAATTTATCGCTTTAATCCCGATAGGAGCGGTTTTGTAACTGTCGAGTCGGTGGGCGAAAAGTGGCGATCGATTCAGGGACTAACTATTAACGATCCCTGCTTTGAATACAGCTATGCTTCTGCTTACGAACACGGTCGGGCTGTACCTGTAGATGATATTTACAAAGCTGGTCTTTCCCGGTGCTACATTAATTTATTAAGTCAATTTCAGGTGCGAGCTAATTTGGTAGTGCCGATTTTGCAAGGCGAGAAGTTGTGGGGGCTATTGATTGCCCACGAGTGCGCTGGCCCCCGCCACTGGCTGGAAATTGAGGTCGAGTGTCTCAAACAAATTAGCGTGCAGTTGGCGATCGCGATCCAGCAATCAATGCTGTTTGAGCAAGCACAAAGTGAAATTGCCGATCGCAAACAAGCCGAGTCAGCTTTGCAGGAATCGGAAGCGCGAGAACGTTCAAAAGCGCTAGAGTTAGAAGCAGCTATTAACAAACTCCGAACCACTCAAGCTCAGCTCGTTCAAAATGAAAAAATGGTGAGTTTGGGTCAGTTAGTTGCTGGTGTTGCTCACGAAATTAATAACCCCGTAAGCTTTATTCACGGCAATCTCAGTCCGGCTCGCAATTACACTTTAGATTTGCTGGAATTGATTAAAGTTTACCAGCATTACTGTCCTCATCCTCCGGCCCAAGTCTTGGATAAAATTGATGAAATAGACTTGGATTATATTGTTGAGGATTTCCCGAAATTGTTTAATTCGATGCAAGTAGGCACCGAGCGAATTGTCGAGATCGTGAAATCGTTGCGTAATTTTTCCCGATTGGACGAGTCCGCAGGGAAGTCGGTTAACATTCACGAGGGAATTGATAGCACTTTGATGATTTTGCAAAATCGGTTAAAATCTCACAGCAGTCCAGGAGAAATTCTGATAGTTAAAGATTACCAAATATTGCCACAAATTGAATGCTTTCCGGGTGAGTTGAATCAGGTATTTATGAATATTTTAATTAATGCGATCGATGCTTTGGAAGAACGGGACAAGCAGCGTTCGATCGAGGAGTGCGATCGACATCCCAGCACCATCACTATTCGCAGCTATCAGGCTGCTGCGGGCTTCGTAGCGGTATCTATTGCGGATAACGGGGGGGGGATACCGGAGTCAGTGCGATCGAGGCTGTTTGACCCGTTTTTCACGACTAAACCTGTGGGCAAGGGTACGGGTTTGGGACTGTCGATTTCTCACTCGATTATAGTCGATCGCCACGGCGGCCGATTGAGCTGTATTTCGACACCGGGTGAGGGAGCGGAGTTTTTGATTGAAATTCCCGTGCGGCCGAATTTAACTGGTAGGAACTCAAATTTGGGGCAATAAATTAGCAATTGGTAATTGGAAATTGGGAAGCGTAAATGGGTAATATCTCACATTTTGCACCCTGATCAAGAACAGGCAAGATGCCTGTTCCACAAAGACTGAATTTTCTTGTGGAACAGGCATCTTGCCTGTTCCTAAACAAGTAATATCATGTCCGGTCGATTAGCCGAAATCAGGTAGGGGCGGGTTCACCAACAATATCTGCTAATAATTAACAATCTCAAAAACCCGCCCGGCCAGGATATTATGGTCAATCGATCGGACATGATATCAGAAAATTATTATCCTGATGCCAAGGTCATTCGATTTTAGATTTTAGATTTTAGATTTTGGATTGACCCCCCGGATAAATTCGGGGGCTTGAGGATTTTAGATTTTAGATTTTGGATTGATTCCACGGATAAATCACGTGGCGGGTACCATCAAGAAATTCTTGGTCAACAATATAAGTTTTGAGTCGTGAGTGAAAAATCAAACACGATATTACAAATTACCTTCAACTTTTACATAAAAATCGGGGAAGATTCCGAGTTACTGCTAGCGTGACAAATGCGATTTTTGCCTTCGGTTTTGGCTTGAAAAAGGGCGCTGTCAGCGCGGAGAATTAGGGTGTCGGGAGATTCTTGGGCAGAAGGAATCGCTGTCGCAATGCCGCAACTGAGGGTAACGTAGGGGCCGATCGACGATCGCGCGTGGGGCAGTTTCAAGCTGGCGATGCCGTCGCAAATTTGTTGGGCGACAGCGTTTGCCCCTTCGGGGCTAGTGTTGGGCAGCACTACGGCAAATTCTTCGCCACCGTAGCGGGCGGCCAGATCCCCAGCCCGCTTGGTGGCTGTGGCGATCGCCCCCGCAACTTGGCGCAAACAATCGTCCCCGCCGAGGTGTCCATAAAACTCGTTGTAAAGTTTAAAAAAGTCGATGTCAAACATAATTAAAGACAGCGGCAGTTCCTCTCTTGCCAATCTGCGCCACTCTAATCTCAAAACGCGATCGAACTGGCGGCGATTGGCAATGCCACTCAGTCCGTCAGTAGTTGCCAGTTGCTGCAATTTTTGATTGGCTATTGCTAGCTTGCGGTAAAGTTGAGATTGTTCGATCGCGATCGCCACTTGATTTGCCAAGTGCTGTAAAAAATCTATTTCCCACTGCTGCCATTCCCTGACACCGCTGCAATTGTATGCTGTCAACATTCCCCACAAACTATTGCGATTTTCTGCGATCGAATCCGGCAAATTTTTACCCTGCGCCTGCGGTTTGCCACTCGCCTCGTGCCAGATATAATTTTCCGCTGCATCTTGATTGTTCTCGACTTCCCAAACAGTGGCTTCTTGTGTTTCTTTTGCCGTTTCCCAGTCGCCTGATTGCCAAATTGGTACGCTGATAACTGCTGCAATTTCACAATCTGTCAACAATTCTTTGCAACTGCCAGCCAAGGGGGCAGTGCTGACATCGGCTATTGCTTGTACCGACTGGGATTCGACTAAAACAAAGCATGACACCGCCAAAGCAGCACTAATATTTTGGTTTTCAATATAACCGAATGGCAAACCGTCACCTGCGACGATCGCACCTTTTTGCTCTTCCCCGTCCAATTGAGACACCCAATCCTGACAGCGATAAATTAAAACGCGGTCTGTTTGGAGAAATTGGCGCACTTCTGCGACTGTACTTTGGAGAATGCTTGCCGGATCTATTGACGATCGAATATGTTCGATCATTTTGCCCAACAGGCGCTGTCGGAGAGCCTGCTGCCGCAATTGTTCTTCGATTTGCTGGCGTTCGATCGCGTAATGGATTGCCCGCACCAGCAGAGTTCTGTGAAATCTTCCCTTTACCAAACAATCTTGAGCGCCCCAGCGCAATACTGACCGGGCAATATTTTCATCGCTGATATCTGTCAGCACCACAATTGGCAATGTGGGCCATCGCCCTTTCAAAACTGCGAGATCCTCGCTTCCCCTCAAGCTGTCTGACACTGACAAATCTAATAGTACGGCGTCAAACTTTTCTACTTCCAGACACCCAACTCCTATCTCCAGAGACTTAACAGTTTGGAGAAGAAATAGAGACTCGCTGAATGACCCTAGAAGGTCTTCGATCATTGTCGGAGATCCGAGGTCATCCTCAACCAACAAAATTTTCAGACATTGGTTACGTGTTAACACAACTATAGCGTTCGGAGCGAGTCGAAGGCAACTTTTTTGTTTTGATAGCGATACTTGCGATCGGCAAATATTTCGGCTTATCAAATTCACTATACACTCAAACTATGGATTTAGCTTTCCATTAAAGCTTACATATCAGGCGGAAGTGAAACGATTTCAAACCAATACTCACATAAAGTCTTCATTACTTCCAGCAAGCCTTCAAAAGTGACTGGTTTGGATATGAAAGAATTGGCTCCCAAGCGGTAGCAAAGCAAGATATCTCCTCTGCGGTGGGAAGTTGTAAGGATTACAACCGGAATTTGTTGCAAATGGGGGTCTGATCTGATCGAAGTTAGTGTTTCTCGTCCGTCCAGCCTCGGCATATTCAGATCCAAAAGTATCAAGTCGGGCTGGTGCCAATTGCTGCTATCAAGATATTGACCGCGACGGTACAAGTAGTCTAGCACTTGTTCTCCATTTTCCACAAATTCGCTCGTAATTGCTAATCGAACTTCTCCCAGTGCTTCCTTCACCAAAAAGCGCGTGTCCTCGTCATCGTTTGCTATTAAAAGAGTAAATTTTTTCTTTTTATAATTCACCGCTTTGCCTCACTACGATCGTCTTTTGTGAGGTTGCGGGACTTTGAGCCGTGTCTGAGTACCTGCAAAGCATCTCTTGCCATCATCCGGTAAATCTGGCTGAGAACACTGAAATTGTGTTGCAGCAATTTACCGTTTTTCTCCATTTGCAAAGGTTTGCGAATCATGCTTGTTTCACTTGGCAGTCTGTCCGAGAAGCGGCCAACTGCAAACACATCACAAATCCTTCTCCGCGAACTACTAGGGAAACTACTGCATCCCAAAGCAAGATGCTCTGGATACAGTTGAAAAAAATTAACAAGTCTTGCGCGCACCGCTGATTTATAAGTTGTATAAGGATAGAGCTAATAGATTTATATTGATAGATTTTTAGCTCGATGTCATCAGTGAATATGCTACACTTTATAAGCATTTTTGTAAAGAACAGATAAAGATATTTAAAGCTTAAGTAAAGGACGGGTGACAATCAAGCAATTTGCTGACAAGCCCCCGGATTCATCCGTGGGGTCGCTTTCTTAAATTCTAAAATCGAAAATCGAAAATCGAAAATCGATTGACTGCTTCAGGCGGGCTGCTGACTTCACTTTGGTAGAGGAATTGAAAAATAAAAAGTCGAGCCTCGATTGGGTTCTGATTCTACCCAAAGGCTGCCCCCGTGCCGCTCGACAATTCTTTGACAAATCGCTAAACCGATACCAGTTCCCGAATACTGTTGTTGGGTGTGCAAGCGCTGAAAAATCTGAAAAATTCGCGGATGGTACTGTGAGGCAATCCCAATACCGTTATCCTGGACTGAAAACACCCAGCTATCCCCCTGACGCGAAGCGTCCACCTGCACCACCGGCGCCTCACTGCTGCGGTACTTAATGGCGTTACCAATTAAATTTTGAAACAGTTGCAGCAGTTGAAAACAGTCACCTTTTACCCTTGGCAAATCCCCCCTAGTAACTGAAGCTTGATTCTCGCGGATGGCCAAATGCAAATTAGCACAAACATCCTCAAAAACCCGATTGCAATCTATCATCTCAAAAGGTTTCTGACTGCGACCTACCCGCGAATACTCCAGCAAGTCATCAATCAGCGCCTGCATCCGATCGCAAGAATTAACAATATTGCGGAGAAATTTATTCCCTTGGGCCTCAAGTTGGTTGGGAAAGCGTTTTTCTAATAGTTGAGCGTAGCCGGCAATCGTGCTCAAAGGCGCTTGCAAATCGTGAGAAGCCACGTAAGCAAACTGTTCTAGTTCGGCATTAGAACGAGCTAATTCTTGAGCGTAGCGGGTTTGAGTGTCTAAACTCTCTTGCAGCAGTTCTTGTACCAGCTTGCGTTCGGAAATATCCTCGATCGCACAAATCAAATACTGCAGCGTCCCCTTGACATCGCGCATTGCCGAAACAGTAACATTTGCCCAGCGCACGGCCTCATCTTTGCATAGCAAACGCTTTTCCACAGAAAAAGTTTGAATCTTCCCGGATAACAGCGAGCGCAGGTATTCTCTGTCCGTTTCTCTGTCATCTGGGTGAGTAATTGCCTCCCAATTTTGCTGTAACAATTCCGATTCTGCATAGCGGACAATTTGACAAAAGCCGGGATTTACCCGCATAAATTTACCGCAAAGCGCGGTTTTAGCTATGCCGACCGCAGCTTGCTCGAATATGGCGCGGAAGCGTTCTTCGCTGTCTCGCAGGGCAATTTCTGCTCGTTTGCGCTCGGTAATATTACGAAATGTTACTGCCAGACCATCGTTTAATTTGACCGCCACAATGTGCAGCCAAACAATTGTATCTCGCTCCTGTTCGTAATAAAATTCTTGGTCTACAGTTTCTCCTGTTTCTACTACAGAAACATACAAATCAAATAACCCCTTATTGCTAACTTGGGAAACTTGGGCTAACAAATTTTTGCCAACTATCTCATTTAATAGCAGACCATAAAATTTTTCGGCTGCAGGGTTGATCAACAGCCACTGGAAATCTACAATATTTCCCTCACTGTTGCGGACGGCAGAATAAGCCACCACACAGTCTAAGGAACTATTTAATATGCTAGCAAGCAGCGACTGCGACTGTTGCAGTTGATAATTTTGCTCTTTTAATTGCTGTTGCAGTTTTTGCAAGCGGACTTGCTTGTCGATGCGCGCTAAAACTTCTTCTACTTGAAATGGTTTAGTAATATAGTCGGCGCCTCCTACTCGAAAAGCTTGTAATTTATCGTTCATTTCATCTAAGACGCTTAAAAAAATTACCGGAATTTGTTCGGTTTCCGGTGTCGCTTTCAGTCTCCGACAAACTTCATAACCGCTCATTTCCGGCATTCTAATGTCGAGCAAAATTAAATCCGGGCAATGGGCGATCGCAACATTCAACGCCAGTTGACCGCTAATAGCTCGGTAAACTTGATAGCCCTGGGATGTTAGCAGTTTGGATAAGAACCGCAGATTGCTTGGTTGGTCATCAACCACCAATACTTTAATTTCGCTATTATCCATTTATTTTAAACTCGATTGAGTTAAATCCATTATCTTGTCGAGTCGGTAATCGGCAAGCAAATCTTTTAAAGCCTCAGCTAAAGTTGGATGACTTTCCCAGATGCGATCGACAAGTTGAATCGCCAGCTCTTCATTAACATCATTAGCTGCGTCATGGAGTTCCTTCACCCAGCTTTGAGGCATTTGAGCCAGCAGCCCTCCGAAAAATGAATCGGGTTTTTCGTTCACACAATAACGCCGTAAAGCCCCGACTGGGAGCTGGGGCAACTCTTGATAAAGATAGCGCACTCCCAAATAGCAAGCCATCTTATCAAACAGGATTTGTTCTTGAAAAGGTTTTCGCACAAAATCGTCGCAACCTGCGGCGATAATTTCGTCTTTTCTTTCCTCAAAAGTGCTAGCAGTCAGAGCAATAATTACAGTTTGCCACTGAGTTTGTTTCTCTTTATATCTAATTTGTTGGACAGCTTCAAAACCGTCCATTACTGGCATTCGCGTATCCAGCCAAATTAAATGAGGCTGCCAACTTTCCCAAAGTTCAACAGCTTGGTAGCCATTTTCCGCTTCTCGGACTTCAAAACCAATTGGTTGTAACATTTTAAGCAGCAGCAGCCGATTGTCTGGATTGTCGTCTACTGCTAAAATCCGATAAATTGGTTGATCTGCTTCTAGTCCGATCACCCGCTGCAATGTCGCCACTGTTATTTCAGACGAAATAGCGGCAAATACTCGGATATTAAATTTAAAACTGCTTCCCTCACCTACAACACTTTTTGCCCTAATATTCCCGCCCATTATCTGCACGTATTTTTTAGTAATTGTCAAACCCAATCCCGTACCATCAGCCGCTTTTCTCCCGGATTGTGTTTGCACGAAAGCATCAAATAAAGTATCAATTTCTGCTGTTGCAATGCCAATTCCCGTGTCTTCAACTTCAAACAAAATTAACAATGGTTCGAGCGACGTATAGTTAGGATAACTTTCCGATTCTGCCGACTGCTTCTGGTTGCTTTCCACGCTCACGCGCAGCCAAATACTGCCCCCATCGGGAGTAAATTTTAGGGCATTTCCCAGCAGGTTAATTAAGCAGACGCGCAGCTTTTTTTCGTCAGTTTTTATATATTGGGGCACATTAGCCTCGACGGAAAATCTCAGTTGCATTTTTTTTGTCTCAGCTTTGATTTGAAACATTTCTTCGAGAGTGTCGAGGAGTTGATAAAGGTCAAAGCTGCGTTCATCTAAGGCAATTATCCCTGCTTCTATTTTCGACAAGTCTAAAACATCGTTAATTAGTTCCAGCAAATGTTGACCGCTGCGGTTAATGATTCGGAGATTTTCGAGATTTTCGTGGCCCAGGGAAGAGTCGCGGCTCATGACTTGGGTAAAACCCAGGATGGCGTTAAGGGGAGTCCGCAATTCGTGGCTCATGTTGGCAACGAATTGACTTTTTGCGAGGGATGCAGCGGCCGCTGCTTCTTCGGCTTTTTTGCGTTCTATTATTTCTTCTTGCAGTTCTTTATTGCGATCGATTAATTGTTTTTTCAGTCTTTGGATAGTCAGTTGGTGTTCGATTCGCGCTAAAACTTCTGCTACATGAAACGGTTTTGTGACATAATCTACCGCTCCCACTTGAAATGCGGTTAATTTGTCCAATACTTCATCTAAAGCGCTGATAAAAATCACGGGAATTTCTGATGTCTTCGGATCGGCCTTGAGCTGCCAGCAGACTTCGTAGCCGTCCATTTCCGGCATTTTGATGTCGAGCAAAATCAAATCTGGAGAACCAGAGCGCGCGGCTCTGATTGCCATTTGGCCGCTAATTACGCCGCGGACTTTGTAGCCCCGATCGCACAGCGTTGCTGATAAAACTTGCAAATTTTCTGGAGTATCGTCAACAATTAATATGTTGCCTTTATTTTCTTCTCTGTGATTGTTGGTCATCGCTGGTTATTTTTGGTTAATTTAAGAATTGTTGAAATGCTGAAAACTGGTTAAAAAGTCATTATAGCACTCCCTCCTCAATCAACTCCTTTTATATTTACAGAACTTATCCAAGTTAAGATTTGAGATGTGAGATTAAAGGGGCTCATCTCATTTTGGCAGCTAAGCTAGAAATTGGAGTTTTGAGGCCCGAAGCTGCGGGGCAGGAGGCAGGAGGAAAGAGGCAGAAGGAAGGAGCCAGAAGAAGTTTTTTTACAAATATGAGATGCTCCCTAGGCGATCGACCTACATCATCAATAATCCTAAACCAGCCCCTATTATCCCTTCTTCTTTCATCCTTCAACAATTTCTAAACTCCTCAATCAAATCGATAATCCGATCGCACCGGAAGTTATTCGCCAAATCGGCGATCGCGCTGCCGAAACTAGCATTAATAGGAGGGATCGACAACAACAGCCGAAAAATCTCCTCGTTATCAACCGCATCGGCCGCAGAATACAATTCATCAACCCATTCAGCAGGCATCGCTTCCAAAAATGAAGTATTGAGCGTAAAAGGCAAATCAGCCGTTTCAGTTGCCGTGGAAACCTCGGCGGACACCGCAGCATCATAACTTAGCGAAGCTTCTCGATCGTAAACATAGCGGACTCCCAGATACTTAGCCATCTTTTCCAGAATCACTTGCTCCCGAAAAGGCTTCGCTACAAAATCATCGCAACCAGCAGACAAAATCACCGATCGCTCTTCATCAAAAGCACTTGCAGTCAGAGCAATAATCACCGTTACTTGACCTTTCAAATGCGCTTTAATCTGTTTAGTAGCTTCGTAACCGTCCATCACCGGCATCCGCATATCCATCCAAATCAAATGAGGTTCCCAACTCGACCACATTTCCACAGCTTGAACGCCATTTTCAGCTTCCTGCACCGCAAAGCCGAGGGATGCCAGCATTCTGACCAAAAGCAAGCGGCTTTCCAGGCGATCGTCAACAACTAAAATCCGGTATTCTGGCTGTCCTGGCTCGAGACCAACCACTCGGCTAGCTGTTTGAGCCACCTGAATTTCCATTTCATTAGGGAGCGAAACTTTAACATCAAATCTAAAAATGCTGCCGCGACCGAGGGTGCTTGTTACCGTCATCTTCCCTCCCATTAACTGAACGAACTGCTTGCTGATTGGCAAGCCCAAACCTGTTCCTTCTTGAGCTTTTTTCCCGCTTTCTGTTTGCGCGAAAGGTTTAAATAAATTGTCCATTTCTTCCGCAGAAATTCCTGCACCAGTGTCTGCCACTTCAAATAGCAAAGAGCAATTCTCACTTGGCGAAATCTCTGGGGTATTTTTGTTTTTTAGCCTCTCTTGTTTGACTCTTAAATTAACACCACCTTCGGCAGTAAATTTAATAGCATTTCCCACGACATTTATCAATACTTGTCGCAACTTGCTTTCGTCGGTTTCTATATATTGAGGTAGGTCGGGTGGGCAATCAAAAATTAACTGCAACCTTTTTTTTTCGGCTGGCAGCTTCAGCATACTTTCAGTATTTTTTAGCAGTTTGTGCAAGTCGAAGGTGCTGTTATTAAGTGTCACCAGCCCGACTTCAATTTTTGACATTTGCAAAATATTGTTGATCAGAACGAGCAAATGTTCCCCGCTCTGGGTAATAATTCCTAAGTATTGCTGTTGGTCGGCACCGAGGTCTGGGTCGCGGGCTAGCAGTTGGCTGAAACCGAGAATTGCGTTGAGGGGAGTTCGCAATTCGTGGCTCATATTGGAGAGAAATTCGCTTTTTGCTCTGTTCGCTCTGTCGGCTTCTTCTTTGGCTTTTTGCAGGACTATTTCAGCTTGTTTGCGTTCGGTAATATCGCTAGCAGTGCCTGTTGTGCCGATGATATTTCCTTCAGCGTCCATGCGCGCGATCGCCTTGGTAGTTACATCAATCTTTCTGCCGTCTTTTCCTAATACTATATTTTCGTACTGAAACACAGTTTTTCCTGTCAGTAAGCGCTGCTGAAGTTCCCATTTCCAGTCTATCTCTCCTGGGGCTAAGAAATCGCTAAAAGAACAGCCGAGCATTTCTTCAGGCTCGTAACCGTAGATTTGTTTAACTGCTTGGTTGACAAAAGTAAGGTGTCCTTCTGCATCGCAAGACCAGATAATATCTTGGGAAGTTTCAACTAAATGACGGTATTTTTCTTCGCTCTCTGCTAGGGCTATTTCTGCCCGCTTGCGTGGGGTAATGTCCATCAAAGTTGTGAATAGTTTTGTCACTTGCCCTTGTTGGTTGACCACTACTTCTCCTCTGGCTTCGATGTAGCGGAGGAAGCCGGATTCACTTATTTGTGACGGAGAATTATCCGCAGCAATTTTCGGTTCCGGCCGCAGAATTCGATATTCCAAACTGTAAGATTGCTGGCTAGCAATAGCAGTGTCGATCGTTGTTTGCCACTTTTGTCGATCGTCGGGATGCACGTATTGCGAAAACTCAGTCAGTGTGGGCGCAGGCTGGGTTGGATCGAGCCCAAAAATCCGAGATAACTCTTCCGACCAAGTAGTTGTGTTGGCCGATAAATCGCATTCCCAATTACCGACACTGGCGATTCTTTGCGCGGCTGCTAAAGAAGCCGCTATAGCTCGGAGTTTTTCTTCCGCTAATTTGCGATCGCTAATATCTTGAATCACAGAAATCACGCAGGTTTCGCCATGAATGTCAATGATTTCTGCTGACAGCAGCCCGGTTCGGACTTCCCCTGTTTTAGTGCGAAAATCAAATTCGTAGTTGAGAATAATTTCTTTTTCATCTAACATTTTAAACAACTCGGCGCGCGCTTGTATATTTTCCCAAAGATTCAAATCAAGCGCCGTGCGATCGAGAATTTCGGCCGCCGAATAACCGATTGTCTGGCAAAAAGCCTCATTAATTTCTAAATAACGACCGTCATTAAATCGGGTAATAGTAATTGGGTTGGGAGAAGAACGAAAAGCTTTAGCAAACTTTTCCTCAGACAAGCGCAGTTGTGCAGTCCGCTCCTCGACTAAAGTTTCCAATTCTTGATTCAGCTTTTGGAGTTGAGCATTTTGTTCCGCTAATTGCTTCTCCCTAACATAGCTGTTAATCGCTTCTCTTACCGTCAACCTCAAATCTTCGGACTGCCAAGGCTTCGATATGTATCGGTACAATTTAGCATATTTAATAGTATTCGCCACTGCTTCGAGGTCTGCTTGCCCCGTCAGCATAATTTTGATAGTCTTTGGGGAAATTCTGTGAATCTGCTTCAGCAATTCGTCCCCTTTGATATTCGGCATCAGATAGTCGGAAATCACTGCTACGATTTCGCAGCCCTCTGCCAGTAATTCCTCGATTAACTCTAAAGCATCTTCGCCGCCTTCAGCGGTTTCTAATAAGTGTTCTTCCCCCAGGGTTTTTTTTAACTCAATTTTCAAACTTTCCAGAATTATCGGTTCGTCATCCACGCAAATAATCACAGGTTTATTGTTCATATTTTTGTCAAACCAGATTTTATAGTTTCTACTAATTCTTTGCGCTCCCACGGCTTGTACAAACAACGGTGCAAGTTTGCTTGCTCTTTCACCCGTGCTATTGCTACTTCGTCGGCTTGCCCGGTCAGCATGACTTTCACAATTTTAGGATATTTTTGGTGAACCATAATCAAAAATTCATCTCCTTTAATCCCTGGCATTAACCAGTCAGATACTATGACCAAAATATCACTTTCATCTTCTTTTTGAATTTCCTCCATAATTTCCAGAGCTTCATCTGCATTTTCTGCTACTTCATAGAGGTAAGCATCCCCAAATTCTTTTTTAAGTTGAATTTTTAAACTATTTAAGACCACAACTTCATCGTCAACGCACAAAATTACTGGTTTCGGCATAAAATTTTACTTCTCTTAAATTTAAAACCTGGGTGCAGTTACCTATTTGTTTAATTGCTATCAAGGAATTCCGACGGGCAAGGATATAGTAAATTTTGTTTGACCAGGCACGCTTTCTACTTGCAGTTCACCTTGGTGTTTTTCCACAATTTTTTGAACTATATCTAATCCCAAACCACTGCCTTCCCCTGGAGGTTTAGTTGTAAAAAAAGGCTCAAAAATTCTCGGCATAATCTCTGGAGGAATGCCAGGACCACTGTCGGTAATACTGACTGATATTGCGTTCGCTTCGTGTTTGACATCAATTTTCAACACTCCTTTGTTGCCCATCGCTTGTAAAGCATTGTGAACCAAATTTGTCCAAACTTGACTGAGTTCATCAGGATAGCATAGCACAGAGGGCAAATTAGTACCATAGTTTCTGACTACTTCCACACCGTGTTTGATTTGGTAGTGGTAAAGGGTTAAAACAGTATCAATACCGTCGGTAATATTAGCGATAACCTTGGAGCCAGACTGGTCGTAACGAGAGTAGCTTTTCAAAGCAAAAACGATTTTGGCTGCCCTATCTGTGGCAGTAGCAATATTTTTAGTGCTTTTTTGTACCGTAGCAAATTGGTAGGCTGTTTGTACAATATTTCGACTTTGGCTGTCTTTCAACAAAGGTAAAAAAGGTTCCACATTATTGCCGATGCCGATATCTAATAAAGTACAGGCAAGACTGGCTGCCTCGTCAATGTTTTCTGATTCTAATTGGCCCTGCAAAAGTTTTTTTAACTGACGTTTTTCTTTACTAGATAATGTATCTGTTTCTTGGCAGGCGTTGTGTAGCAAAGCAAAGAAATCCTGCCGCCGTTCCGGGGATAGTTGTTGAAAAAATATCGGCAACTGCTGCAATTGTTCCGTCCAGAAGTCGGCGATGTTCTGCACAGAAGAGCGAATCGCCCCTAAAGGAGAATTGATTTCATGAGCAACTCCGGCAATTAACTGTCCGAGGGCGGCCATTTTTTCTGATTGAATCAGTTCTTTTTGAGTCAGCTTCAGTTCTTCTAAGGTATGAGATAATTCGGCATTTTTTTGGCACAGCGCTGACTCGGCTATTTTGCGGGCGTTGATGTTGCGGGCAACCCAAATGACTGCATCTTTGGAGAACAGAGAAATGCACGCGGAAAACCAAATTTCGCGACCACAAACTGTTAAGCTGTAGTCAAAATTGAGAGTTTGTTGTGTTTCTAACACTTGCTGAACTAACACCCACCAATCATCCGGGTTGTCGTCGTCAAAAAAATGTTCTATGGTCAAGCTGACTATATCGCAATCAGGCTCAGGAGCCGCTGCCACATTCGTTGGTAAAACTTCTATGTTCCGCTGACTGTCTAGCACTAGAACGATGTCTGTCATCGCTTCAAAAACGGCGCGGACTTTCCTTTCAGAAAAGTGAAGTTTTTCTTCGAGCAATTTTCGACTGCTAATTTGTTGCTGCAATTCTTCGTTACTGGCTGCTAGTTGAACCGTGCGGTCTAGCACTCGCTGTTCGAGTTCGGTGTTGAGGCGGCGAACTTCAGCTTCAGCGGTGGTTCGGTCTTCTATTTCCTTTTTTAACTGACGGTTGGCATTAACTAATTCTAAAGTTCGCTGTTTGATTTGTTCTTCCAAATTATCATTTAAAAGTCGCAATTTTTCCTCGACTTCTGTTCTCCGCAACGCTTCTTTTTGCAATTCTTCGTTCATTTTGTTCAACTCCTGAATTTTGTCGGCAACTGTTTCCTGCAAAAGCTCGATATTTGCGTGCATTTCTACCGGCTCTAAGGCTTGCAGCAGGCTAATTTCAGTCACAATTCCGGCTAAATATCCTTCGTCGTCCACCACCACCAAGCGCCGGATGCCGTGCTGCTGCATTAACTGGTGAGCCTGCCACAAGGTGGCTTTTACCTGCAACGGTATCAGGGGAAAACTCATCGCGGCGGTGACTGGAGTGCTGGCGAAATCGAGCCCAGAAGCTTGGAATTTAACAATGTTGCGTTCTGTAATTATGCCCACAGGTTTCTGATTTTGGTTGTCGCTGTCAGTAATGACTATGCAGCTTTTCCGGTGGGTTCTCATCTGTTTTGCAACTTCTAAAACTGAGGCGCTGCTTGAGGTAACTATTACTTGTGTAGTCATAATTTCTTCGGCGCGCCACATTTTCAGCAAGTCGGCCGGTTTGAGGATTTGACGGATGCTTTCGCAAGTGATAGCGCCTAACAAGTTGCCACCTTCGTCTGTGAGGGGTAAATGACGGATTCTTTTCGATCGCAATATGCTCAATACCTTGAAGATATTCCCCGCTTGATCGAGGTTCAGGGCGATCGGGTTTTCAGTCATTACCTCAGAAATTGCCACCCCTGCTAGCGGTATTTCGCTAGCAGTTATTTTCACAACATCGCGCTCAGTAAAAATTCCGAGCAATTGCTGCTCAAACGCGATTAAAATGCAACTGGCATTCGCCTGAGTCATGGCAGCAATTGCGACTTTCAAGGGTGTGTCTGGAGGCAGCACCGGCGGTTTGGGGTCGATCGCCTGTTCTAGCAAGCTTTGGGTATCAGAAACTGTTGTTGACATGGGCAAATCAAGGGGGATAGATGCAGGCGGAACCGGCACTTAATACCATTTTAGATTTCAGATTTTACAGTCGCGGTACCCTGACCGCAATCCAGGTTTGACATCGGTCTAAAGTTGCATTTTTAGTCGCGCATTGATATGATTTTTAGTGCGATCGCGCTCAACGGCGATCGGAATTGACACAATACACGTCCTTTGACCGATAACTGATGTTACTTCTATTTTACCCGAATGTTTTTCCACACTTTTTTTAACAATCTCCAGTCCCAACCCGCTGCCTTCGTCGGCGGGTTTTGTGGTAAACAACGGATAAAATATTCGTGGCCAAATTCCCCGGTAATTCAGTTGCCACTGACGAGCAGGCTCTGATTTTCTGCTCTCACCTCTACTTTTAAAACTCGGTAATTCTCTATCGCTTGTAAAGCATTGTGCATCAGATTTACCCAAACTTGTTTGAGTTCGTCTGCCTCAGACAACAATTTAGGCAGTGGAGCTTGATAATTTCTGACAACTTCTACTCTGTGTTTTAGTTCTTTTAATCAAAAGTTAATAGAGTTTTAAGGCTGTCAGTAATATTGGCAATTACTTTTCTTCCCTACAGTTAGAGCGAAAATATTTATTATTCATCAAAAATAACTTTTGCGGCTCTATGTGTAGCAGATGCTCTTTTTGGCAAGCTGTGAATAAATGGCAGAGACTATCTGCCTGACCTAAAGCATCCAGGATACCCGCCACGTGATTCATTCCGAAAGCAGACTCAGGACAGGTGAAATAAAAAACCTGTATCCCATGAAACTTGCCGAACGTATTTATCCGTGGGGTCAAGGCTTCAATCTAAAATCTAAAATCTAAAATCTAAAATCGATTGACTCAGCAAGTTAAGCACCCTTTGATGAAATATTTGATTGCAGTGCAAGTTTATGGATTCCTTCAGTTGATCGAGCAGGTTGCTAGATTCAGAAAAATCGCGTTTTATTTCTGTAACTTCTTGACCTACCAAATAGGAATATTGAGATTTTTGGTACAATAACCGACAACTTCAAACTCAGCGTTTTTGAGAGCACTTTAATAGCTTTCTCGGAACATAGGCCGGGTTTCCCTGACATGAAACTTGCTGCGATCGATACAAGCTGGTACTAAATATAATATCCTGCCTCAGAGGCTGTTGGCATTGAACATCGATAACTGTAGCTACCGGTTGCAGTAACTAGCAGCCCAGAAAATCACGGTGCCCGCAATTGTAAATAATAACCCTGCCTTTGCGCGCAAGCATTCAAGGCAGGGTTATTATTGAGTATTCCGAATTCTCAAGGGTGAAGCGAGGACGCTGCAGCCGACTTCGGCTGCCCAGCAGTGCACTACTCGCCCAATCGAGTTATTTTAGCGCTGCGTTCGGCCAACATCAGCAGTACATAAATAGTCATTACATAGCCGGCGGCCAGAATGGGAATAATTAGAGGAATATCGCGATAAATCATAATTAGAACCAAAAGTCAAGGACGAGGAGGAGCAGGACAACTTCAAGACCTACTACATTAAGTCAGCACGCAAGACCATGCCTTGGTTCTGAAGGCTGTTTTTCCATATCAAGCCTGCGGGAACATTTAGCCGTTCCCGGTCATCAATAATGATTTACTGCTTTACAGATGCTTAAACAGCCGAAAACCATCCACTTTAGCTGCTTTGAGCTACCGTGCACATAAGATGCGCTACTCTTAACTTCTGAAAGCTTTTAGCCGCGAGGAACTAAAAATCTGTCCCAGAAATTTTGGCTGCGATCGACTAACAAGGCTGGCTCTACGAAACTTTTACAGGCACCTAAAAGCTACCTGCCAGTCTGGCTGTACTTAATGTATAGAATTGTTTAAATCCTTAATACCCATAGTAACACAGGGTTTCTGGGATTTAGAGATTTTTTGGCAGTGTCCTTAACAATTCGATACAATAGGGGCAACCCCTCTGGCAGCCGGCTACTCGCCTCTGGCAGGCGGGTGACTCCCATCGGGCGGCAGATGACAAATAACTGCCGATCTCCTAGATTTTTCTTTTCTATTGCAGAGAATTACCTTAAAATAAAGATATGATTTGTAAAATTTTGTTACTTTACGGCTTGAGTCGGCGTATCCATGATCTCTAGCACTCTCCTATTTTCCTCGGTTGAAGAAGACCTGCGACTGTTGACAGAAAACTTAAAACAGTTAGTGGGTGCCCGTCATCCCATCTTGTACGCGGCTGCAGAATACTTATTCGGCACAAAGGGAAAACGAGTGAGACCCGCAATCGTTCTGTTGATGGCCAAGGCGACTATGCCCGATCGGGAAATCACGGAAAAACACCGCCGCCTCGCTGAAATCACGGAAATGATCCACACAGCTAGTCTCGTGCACGACGACGTGGTGGACGAGTCGGATCTGCGGCGGGGAGTGCCGACGGTTCACAGTCGGTTTAACAACCGAGTGGCAGTATTGGCGGGAGACTTTCTGTTTGCTCAATCTTCCTGGCATTTGGCAAATCTCGACAACCTGCCAGTAGTCAAACTGCTTTCAGAAGTGATTATGGATTTAGCTGAGGGGGAAATTCAACAGGGACTCAATGGATTTGACACGAGCTTGTCGATCGAAGCGTACCTGGAAAAAAGTTATTACAAAACAGCGTCTTTAATTGCCAACAGTTCCAAAGCAGCGGGCTGTTTGAGCGAGGTTTCAGCGGAAATAGCAGACGATTTGTACAACTACGGTCGGAACATTGGTTTGGCCTTCCAAATAGTAGATGATATATTAGATTTCACCGCTTCCACGGAAACTTTGGGGAAACCTGCAGGCTCGGATCTCAGAAGCGGTAATCTGACAGCACCCGCACTATTCGCCCTAGAAGAAAAACCTTACTTGGAAGTTCTCATAGAACGCGAATTTGCCCAAGAAGGAGATCTAGAGCAGGCCCTGGCACTGGTAGAAGATTCTAGAGGCATAGAGCGATCGCGAGAACTAGCCACAAATCACGCACAGAAAGCCGTCGAATACTTAGCTGCGTTGCCCCATTCAGAGTCCCGTCAAGCTTTGATTGATTTGGCGGAATACGTTTTGAGTAGGCTTTATTAGAGGTTAAAAAGTTACACTTTATTGGTAATGGGGAATTGGTAATGGGGAATTCCCAATGCCTAATGCCCTGTTACCAATTAATAAAAAATTGAGTTGTTTAGGCAATATCCGGCGGTGGAGCCGATCGATACTGTTGCAAGTAAACGTTAATTAAACTCTGTACTTGCTCGCGAGGGATTTCCGTCCCGACTTCCTGATTTCCGGGACTTTCAAAAAAAACAATGCTGTCAAGACCTTCCAGAGCTATCATCTGAAATAAAAGGTGAGTGACAGGCAAAAGTACCGGTCTGAGGCGATCGCCCCCAGCAGCCGCAGCCTGCGACGCATCTTTAATACTGCTCCAAGCATAAATCACCCTCTTCTCCCGTCCCGGTTGCTTGAGATTGCTCAAAACCACGATCGCCCAACTTTGGTCTACCGCTTGCAGGATCGAGTATTCGAGGTGCTGTAGCTGTTGGGCAATTAACACCAGGGCCGGGGCGATCGCCTTTAAGATTTGTGGCGTCGAACCGTCGGGCGGAGCTTTTTCGATCAATGCTTGAATCTGTTGGTCTAAATCCATCAGTCAGTTCTTTGATATCTAAAATTAAAAATTTCAGGTTAGCAAGTCCGCATCCAAGTATATATTACCCAGCACTGCCCTCTTAAAGATAAGCTGACACCCCTCTAAATTTAATATTTAGCAGCCTAGAGTCCTTGTAGCGAGCATTTGGGCAAAAAAATTAAATGCCTAACAGCTTACACAATGTCATCCAAAAAGTCTAACCATAGGGTGCTGAGCGCTAGCGCTGTCAAGGTGTGTTAAATCTGAGCCCGATAAAAAGCCGAAAACGGCTATTTCACGTTCGGATTTTCAAACTTAAAGCAATAAAAACTGCTTGGGGGACCTTGGTTTCAAAATCAAAACGCCCAAAGTTAGGATCGCGAATTAAATAACTTACAATTTTAATTGTTATTGTGGGATGGGCGTCCCGCCCGTCCTTTTTGGA